>CAIUKX010000629.1 GCA_903899795.1 uncultured Flavobacteriales bacterium | reverse complement strand
GGTTCAGTTTGCTGACTTAAAAATTCCTTTTCTTTTTTCAAAAAACGTTCAGTCAATTCGAGTGCCATCTTATAACTCAAGAGATTTTTGCCCTTATTGAAGGCGTCGATATCGTCGTTGAAGTGTTTCAGAAATTGTTTGTGAATTTCGTATTCATAGTGCTTCAACATATGGTCGATGTCGAACGAAGTAATATTTTTTGGTGCAGGAACGACTGCTTCTCCGTTTTTATCGAATCGGGCAAAAGGCAAATACATTTCTTCCAATGCATTGTGAATGAAGGTTCCGAAAGCACTGTTTTCCACTTCTTCCTCAACCTTCTCTTCTTCACCGAATTCCATCACATATTGGTAGTAAAAGTCAAGCGGGCATGCAGCGAACTTTTTGATCATAGACGCCGAAGTAGACTGACTGAATAAATCATCCATTCGTGCAATGATTTCCGCTGTTTTCGGAATGGTATGAGCAGTACTTTCTTTTGCAGTTTGTGGAATGGTGTAAAATCGTTTGATCAAACTGATTTTCGGATTCAAGCGACTAAGCTCCAAATCCAGCTGCAATAAATAACGGCTGGCTTCATTGCTCCCCACTTTTTCCTGAGCGCTAGTGTAGGTAATGTACATTTTCTTAGCGCAGTGCAGCAGGCGATAAAAGTGATGAGCAAAAAGTCCTTGTTTTTCTCTCGGTGTCGGTAATCCAAAGAAGTTCCGTAAATCCATTGGAATCATCGTTTGAATAGGATTGGTTGGAGGCATAGTACCTTCGTTCATTCCGAGGCAAATGATGGTTTCGAAATCGAGCAGCCGGGTTTCGAGTAATCCCATGATTTGGAGTCCATCCAGTGGATTTCCGTGATAAGCAATGCTTTTTAAGTTCCAGTGTTGATTGAAAAGGGATTTAAAACTTCGCAAACTCATTGCCGGCATTCCTTCTGAAACGATATTTCCAAAATCGATCAAAGATGTATCGAATCCCTGAATGACTGCTTTTTCAAATTCAAATTCTTCTTTTAGATTTTTATAAATTTCATTGTTCAATTGACGGATACATTGTAATCCTTCTGTCCAATTGTCTTTCCAGGATGTATAGATCAATTTCATCAATGGATCCCCAACAGGTCCGATTTCGATTTTATCCAGAGAGATGAAAATACTGTTTCTGCGAATGATTTCATGCTCTATGGAGATGATTTTTTCTTTTTCTTCTTTCGGTAAAATGGCAGCAATGAAAGGGTGATTCCACAAGCGTTGAAGGTCGTTAAAATAAACTCCTTCCGAACGAAAGCGCAATTTATTTTCCTGAATTCCAAACAAGATTTCCACCCAAGTTCGCAGGGAAGTATTTCTTAACGGTAAACCTAATGTTATGTTCGCTTTTCCGATTTTCTTCGGAAGGTTTTTTAAGAGTGGAACGATCAGACTTTCATCGGCAAGCAGGACTAATGTTTCCGCAATTTCTTCGGTAGACATTTCATCTAGTAAAGTTCCAGCCACTTTCGCTTGTCCGGCTGTTTGTGCACATTCGATGATCTCGATTTCTTTCTCGGCTTTGATTAAATCATCTTGTACAAAAGGAAGTTCACGAACACCTATTGCTGTTTTGAGATCGCGCAGGAAACGTCCTGCTTCGTGACTTTCAGAATCGAGGTAAAACTTATCCGCATTGATCAAAATGTGGCCTCTTCCCATCTGGTGCAATTGTTTCATGATGGAAATTTCAGCTGGAGAAAGTGCGTTGAATCCGGCAAACAGGAAGTGTCCTTTTTTGTCCTCACGGAAAACAGTATCAATGTTCTCTGAAACAAAACGGTAGGCTTTTCCCATGTAACAAACACCTTCTTTGGTGAGTACATCATTCAAAGCAGTATAATAAGTGGGAAGCCGATCCCAAAATTCCATGAACCGTTTTTGACTGTCGGTCAGATTTTCATTACCAAAACTCCAGTTTTCAATTTCTTTTACGTCAGCCAGATTCTTGAACAATTGCCGGGAGTCGAGTAAATACCGATCCAATTCATCAAAATCGGAAAGCAACATATTTCCCCAGGTCAGGAAGTCGTCGAAAGAGCGGTCTTCATCTGTTTTGGCATCTTTCAATTGAATTTCAAACAAGCGTAGCAAGGCTCTCGTTTTATCGATCACTGTTTTGTCCGATAAATCGCGGACCCAACGATCGACTGTGATCATTTTCGGAGCAAGAAAAGGTTTGTTATAACTGCGAAACAAAGATGCAGCAATGTATTTCTTTGCCCTTTCGGATGGAAGAACAATGGTCAGATGGCTGAGATCCAATTCATTTTCTACAATGTATGCTGCTATTTGGTCTGTGAATTTCAAATTAATCTCTGATGCTTGATGTGCGATCAAAGTTACTGTTTAATTTCATTTTAGTTTCTTTAAACTTCTATTTTCCAGCAATGATTTCATCTGTGAAATTGCGACTTTATTCAATAGAATGTAAGTTATTAAATCGGGTTCAATGATTCTTCATAATTGAACCACCTGAATAATATTCACAGGACAATTGTCTTTCGCTAGAATGTTGTCTTCGAGTTCATGATCGTCGACCAACAAACTGTAAAATCCACGTTTTTCTTTTCCGCCGACCAGTGTGCATTTACCATCTTGACGGGAAATTCGCCAACGGTAATCGGCTGCTTCAACACAAGCGTTGCAACCAATACATTTTTCGCGTTGTTGAATGATACGAATCATTTGACAGGTTCAATCAGTTTGTACAATTTATCGGAAGGACGAATTTTCGCTTCAATCTGAAAAGAAAAGACATCTCCTTTTTTGACACCTTCAGTTGGTTGATTATCGATTCGGAGTTCTGAAACGATCGTTTCAACATAACCCGTTGTCGGACCGGTAATCATGACTTCATCTCCTACATTTAAGGAGTGACTGTCCAACTGAAATTCTCCGACTTGTGCTTTTTCAAAATATTTCAGTCCTCGTCCGATGTATACTTTTTGCTTGGTAGCTTTGGAACCGTATTCGTCCGACCATTCACCCATTTTTTTACCAAGATAATACCCATCCCAAAATCCGCGGTTGAAAACAGTCGCCAATCGTTCTTTCCATATTTCTACTTTTTCAGGAGTAAATGTTCCCTCAGTATAGGCATCAATTGCTTCGCTGTAACAGGAAGTTACCACATGGACGTAATCGGCGGAACGACCTCTCCCTTCAATTTTTAGAACCGTCACACCAGCATCGATGATTTTATCGATGAAATCAATGGTACACAAATCTTTGGCCGACATGATGTATTCATTATCGATTTCGAACTCGATTCCTTCCTCTTTGTCGGTGACGATGTAATTTCTTCTGCAGTTTTGAATGCAAGCCCCGCGGTTGGCAGAAGCAAAATGTGTATGTAAGCTCAGGTAACATTTTCCGGAAACCGCCATGCACAGTGCTCCATGTGCAAAAATTTCGATTTCCATTAATTTACCTGCTGGTCCTGTAATGTTTCTCCGTTTGATTTCCCGTGTAATTTCTGCAACCTGTTTCAAACTCAATTCACGTGCGAGGACGCATACATCAGCGAACAAGGCATAAAATTCAATGGTGTCGATATTGGAAATATTCGCTTGGGTAGAAATATGAATCTCAACTCCTACCTTTTTTGCATAATTCATCACGGCATGATCGGCTGCGATGATAGCGGTAATACCACTTTCTTTGGCTGCATCTACAATTTTTTTCATCAGGTTGATGTCGTGATCGTACAAAACGGTGTTGATGGTTAAATAGGTCTTCACATTATTTTCTTTGCCGATCTGAGCAATTTTTTTCAAATCTTCAATCGTGAAATTATTGGAAGACCGTGAACGCATGTTCAATTGTTCAACTCCAAAATATACAGAATTGCAACCGGCGTTGATGGCAGCCATTAATGCTTCATATGAACCGGCTGGAGCCATTAATTCGATCGATCTTGTTTTGTTCATTTGAAAAGGTATTTTTAATCACTGAAAAGGACTGCAAAATTCGAGTATAAATCATTGACGGCACATGATTTTGGTCAGCTTTTGTGGAAAAGAAAGGTTGTACTTTTAACAAACGAAAAGTTCAACATGACAGAAGATAGTAATTCCATTTGCCAGCAATGCGCTAAAAACTCAAAGAGTATTCTTTGTGTGCTGAAGGGTGAGGAATTGGAAATTGTCAACCAATTGAAGAGATACCTGACTTTTGAAAAAGGAGAAGTCATTTTCGGTGAGGGCGCTATGCCCAAAGGAATTTATTGCATCGAAAAAGGAAAAGTGAAGATCAGTCAATTGGGATTGGATGGCAAAGATCAAATTCTTCATTTGGCAAAAGACGGTGATGTGATGGGGTATCGGGCTACGTTGAGTGGTGATTTGTATTCTTGTTCTGCAACAGCAATTGAAAAATCATTCGTTTGTTTTATTCCGAAAGAGGTGTTCATCAGCTTGGTTGAAAAGAATTCGAAACTGGCTTTACAGATCATTTATTTGTTCTCTGATGAGTTGAAGAAAATAGAGACGAATCTTACCAAAATCACGCAGCGCCCTGTCAAAGAAAGAATCGCTCAGGGCTTATTATTACTGAAGAATAAATACGGATTGGAAGCAGATGAATCGACACTTAACATTATTATCAAGCGGGAAGAATTGGCTAACATGGCAGGAACAACGCGTGAAACGGCAACACGGGTTTTGTATCATTTTCAGGAAGAAGGTATCATCGAGTTGGAAGCAAAAAAAATCAAAATTCTGGACTTTAGAAAACTGATTCAGGAAGCGAATATTTTGGAGTGAATTTTTAGCTAAAGTATAGTGATGTTGAAGGAGACGGGGGAACCATATACGGCATATAAGTTAATGTTGAAGCCCGTGTTTGATGTATTATTTTTGAAACATCCCAAACCTCAATTTGTAATTAAACATTGATTCGTCAGCCTTTGATACAAAAATTGATTGCCCTGTTTTAGCTCAATTTAGGCTTAATCAAATCATTTAAATCAATTCCAACTTATATGATAAAAAATCCAACAGTGTATATCCACACAATAAACATCACAAAAACTTATTTGCCTTATATGGTTAAATCACACGTTGTATTTATTTTATCAATTTCCAAGCTCTAATTGATTCTTCACAAGATTGTAATACTCAGAACGATTTTCAACCAACTGATTATGATTACCGGTTTCCATGACTTTTCCATGCTTCAAGACAATGATTTGGTCTGCATTTTTAACTGTGCTCAATCGATGGGCGACGATTACAACCGTTTTACCGGCAAAGAATTCCTGTAAATTATCGTGAATTACTTTTTCATTTTCGGCATCCAAAGCAGATGTTGCCTCGTCAAAAAGAATGTAATGAGGATTTTTGTAGACAGCTCTGGCAATCAAAATTCGTTGTTTTTGTCCGCCTGAAATACCATTACCCGAAGAACCAATTTTTGTATGAAAACCCAAAGGTAATGTTTCGATGAAGCTGTATATATTGGCAACTTTGGCAGACTGATTCAGCTTATAAAAATCGATCATTTCATCGCCGCAAGCAATGTTTCGTTCAATCGAATCGGAAAAAATAAATCCGTCCTGCATCACAACACCACAATTGTCACGGAGACTTTTCGGCGATAAATCCAAAATATCAGTTCCATTAAATTTTATTTTTCCTTTCGAAGGGTTGTAGAATTTCAGAAGCAGTTTGATTAGTGTCGTTTTACCACTCCCGCTGGCTCCTACGATAGCAGTGATTTTGCCTTCGGGGATGAAGAAATTGATGTCTTCCAAAATATAATTCGATTTTTCTCCTTCGTACTGAAAGCACAAGTTTTCCAGTGAAATTCCTCTGGGTTCATCGCTGGTCTTTTGTTCGGACGAAATATCTAGCAAGGCTTGGTTATCCTGTTCTTCAACTTCGTGATTTTGAACTTCATTCAATCGTTCGAGACTTAATTTAGCGTCTTGCAGGGATCTGAAAAAGTTCATCAGCTGACTGATCGGAGAATTCATTTGTCCGATAATATAGGAAACGCTCAGTAAGGCTCCAAGTGTCATTTCGCCAGCAACAACATATTTCGCGGCAAGGAAGGTTACAACAATGTTTTTGAGCTGATTGATGAATTCAAAACCGGATAATTCCAATTGATCAATTTTCAACATTTTTACATTAATGTCGAACAGTTTCTTTTGATTTTCCTTCCATTCGGTTAGTTTGTAATCTGTAAAATCATTCAGTTTCATTTCAGAAACACCGTTCAGAATTTCGTAGACCGAATCCTGGTTGATGGACAATTGCTGAAATTTGTAGTAATCCAAGACTTTCCTTTTTTTCAAAAACGTGAAGGACCAATAAATGGAAATTCCGGACAACGTCATGTAAACGAGCAAGATTTTGTAATCATAGTAGCATAATACTCCGAAAAAGACAATGAATGTGAAAAATGAGAAAACCGTCAGTAAGGTTTGGGAGGTGAGGAAGTTTTCAATGCGCCCGTTGTCCTGAATTCGTTGATTGAAATCGCCCATCATCTTTGAATCGAAAAACTTGATGGGAAGCTGTAGCATTTTGGCAAGAAATTCCGAGATGATTGTCACACTCAGCTTTGTTCCCAGATACAACATGATCCAGTTTCGGATGATTTCAATGGTAATCGATCCCAGGAACAAACCAAGTTGAGCCAAAAGAATGAGTCGGATATACGACATATTCTTACCTGAAACTCCTTTGTCGATTAATTTCTGTGCCAGAAAAGGAAAAACCAAGGTAATCGAACTCCCGATCAATAACAGTACAAACAGCGCCGAAAGTTCACGTTTGTACTTTTTTAAATAACTTTTTACATAACGAAAAGCAAATTTTTCGTTGTTGACAATTTCTATTTCATAGAACTTTTCAGTCGGTTCCAGAAATAAGCCAACTCCAGTGCCGTCTTCGTCTAACCACGATTTCTTAAATGCATCGTCTCCTAATGTAATAAATCCATGTCTCGGATCTGCCAGTTTCCATTTACGTTTTCCTTTGTTCTCAACACCTCTCAGCACTACAAAATGATTTTGATTCCAATGAAGAATACACGGAAATTCCATGTTTTCCAGTTCGTCAATGGTCAATTGAGCAGAAATTGAATTGAATCCTATTTTGTCAGCAGCCTGACTAATTCCCAATAGGGAAACACCTTCCCGTGTTAAAAAAGAATTCTCACGCAGGAATTGCAAGGGGAAGAATTTTCCGTAGTGATTGGCAATCATAGACAGGCAAGAAGGACCGCAATCCATAGCATCAAATTGTCTAACAAACTTCATACGTCGATGGATTATGTTTTAACATTCCGATTTCTTTTTTATACTGTTTTTGTAAAATTCCATACATGATCAACTCATGGAACCGTGCGTTGGATTGTATAATCCGGTTGACATTCATATGTATATAACTCCACAGCAAATCCTTTTTATTCTCAAAGCTACGAATATCGAATTGTATAGTTGATAAATTATTTTTTCGTTCAATAAAAAAAGGAATGGAATCGTTGCGGAACAAGTTGTCAATTACGGGACTATACATTCTGAATTTCTTATCAATCTGTTTTTTGATGTTTTTATCGGAACCAAATTCTTTCCAAAAGCTTTCGAACATGGTGGAAATAATATCGTGTTTTTCATTCACTTCCATATTGAAAGAATCGAAAAGATCATTAATGGATTTTAAAGCAAAAAGCCACGTATTTTCCTTTTCACCGTTTTCTGCTGCGAAGTCAAATAATGCGAGTGAGAACTGGCTGTCATAGAAAAACAAGGTCTCTGAATTTAGGATGTTTTCAGTATGATACCGGTCTAATTCTCGTTTGTAAGTGGCATATTCGACCTTCCAGATTTTTTTCTTTTCAATTGGTTCGAAAAGCCCTTGATGGATGATATCAATAACTTCATTCAGTTTCGAAATATGGGGTAAATGCACCCTGAATCGAAGGTGAAAATCGGGATCATTGTAGCGGATAAAAAACCACTTATCGATTAATTCCAATTCGAGAAGTTTGGTTGTTATTTGTCCGATGTTTTGTGTCAGAATTTCATCGGCTGTTACAAGTCCGGTATAGAGCTTTAAGTACAGCCATTCGTCACCTAACGAAAAATGTTGCTGGATTTCTTTTTTCGAAGGAAGTAACTCTACAGCGTTTGATGTACCTCCGGATTTAAACAAACACAGGTATTCATTCACATGTAAATCCTCCTGATCAAAAGAACAGTTGCATTCTGTGAGAATAATGATTTCGCTTTTGTTCAGTTCATCTACCAATAGTTGTAAGGTATTTGAATTATGAGTGTCGATGATCATTTTGTCTTCACCCCCTTCGAAAATGAAAACGAACTGAGGTACCTTTTTTTCATCGAGGTAGTTCTTGAAGACAGTTGCATCTACCTTTTTTTGTCCTGGATTTTTCTGAAGAATTGTTTGTTTGCTCAGTTTCCATTTGGCGCGAAAAATAACGATATCCTTTCCGAATTTGATAGTCGGAACGTAGTCCATCGATTCAAAATTGAGCCCACCCAGATTGATTCCCTGGAAATTGTGACGGTATTGATTCTGCAGGTCACAAAGGAATTGATAAACAGGAAGAGAATCGTAGTGATAATTTTGTGCAGAAGATAAAAACGGGATAATTTCTTTGTTTTTGGAAATGGATTTTAGAATCAACAGGTTGTTTCTTACGCTTAAAGTAATATCGGATAAATCTATATTCTTTTCCAAAGCTGTTGGTTTTGAAACAATGCTTAATTCATGTTCACGGTCCATACTTCTCAGTAAGACATTTCCAATTCGGTTATTCGTGAGATGAATGATTTCAGCAACGATTTTATTTTCAAAAATTTCACTTTCTAATTGTGCGATTTGGGATGTGATTTTTTTG
>CAIUKX010000628.1 GCA_903899795.1 uncultured Flavobacteriales bacterium | reverse complement strand
TCTTCGTCTTTTTTTACTTCTTTTATAGTGCTATTTTTGACTCTATTTTGTTACTACAGTGTTATTATAAAAACACAAAACCCTGTCATTCAATTGAATAACAGGGTTAAAAAGTACACCTAACGCTTCTATTGTCGAACCAATTTATAGAAGATTTAAAGCTCCTTCACGAATGTTATTATCATTTAGACCATTCAAATAATCTAATCTAATAGGTGCAATTCTAATTTAAGATTTTCATCTCATCATTTTACTATTTACAAGTAAATTAAAAAATACTATCGTTGTAAATGGGGTAGTAATTTACTTGTCTACAATAAAAGTTACAAATATTTTGCACTTCTCAATATTAGTGCATATTTATTATAAAATAAAGGATTCTTCACGTGTATGTGTCTTGTCCTCGCTATATCAAAGTAAATATTAAATGGATATTATTAATGAAATAAATAAAAATAGAATAAAATTGTATTATAATCTTAATGAACTAATCCCAATCACTGGATTAAAAACAAGAACATTAAAATACAGAATGTTGGAGATAAAAGAAAAATATATTGATGTTCCAAATTTATTACGAAGGGAAGGTAGGAGTTGGAAGATACACTACACTATTATTAATGAGTTTATGCCTAAATACTCACCTACTACCAAAACTATCTTTAATGAAAATTGGACATCTACTAGTACTTGGAACCCTAAACACTATTATACCGTTGATTACCATTCTCAATTGGTTAGTGAGGTTAAAGCACTGCTACCAGAAGATAAATTAGTTTATACTATTGAAACAGATAAAAGAGGTGTTCATCATGTTCACCTAATGAGTACAGCAAAAACATTTGATTTAGCAAATGCTGTTAAAACGGTATTAGGACAATATATGGACTTAAAAAAAGAATGTATGTTACAAACAACTAAAATACATAATAAATACTCATTGTTTGAGTATTTGAGAAAAGCATCACTTGGTGGTGCTATATTACAATAACGAATCAAAAAATCTACAAAATGGAAATAAGAAACTTTGAACACAACCCAGTGCTTCGCCAATTATTGGAGAGCTACGTTATTAGAACTTATGAGCAAGATGCTATAGTTGATGACGACCACTTAATTATGGAGTATCATTTATTGATACGTGACAACCGATTAAACGACCTTTTCGTTGAAGAAAAGCTGAACAACTACTTAAACGATGGCAACGAGTATAGAGGATAAGATAAGGGTGAAGCAGTTGCAACAAAGCACCGAGCAAGACCCAGAGAAGAAACAACTTCTACAAAAGCAATTAATGAAATTAAGGTTGAGATTAGAACTCGAGAAACTTAAATAATGGTTACCGACCTCCGAGGGAGGAGGTGGGTAGTGTGACCAAATCTGGATCACTCTCCATAAGCAAAGCAAAATCACGCTCCAGAGCGGATTCAAACCAAACATTTTCATCATTCTTTTTACTGGGTATTATTCCAGATATAGATCGGGTTTTAATACCGATTTTTCGTTGCCGCATATTTTCGTGCTCTTCCATAAATTTACAGTTTATTTTCTATGACTATTGTTATATTTTTCAACAACTCCTGTGATTTATGAACGCTATTTGGGCGGTTTTTTCCAACGTCTCGTGGATCCGACAAATTTTGTCAAGTCAGAATTTTTTTCTTTTGAGATTCGTTTTTAGATCAAAATTCAAGTTTCAGAGGAGCTATTTTCCGGCAAACATTAGTCTATAAATCCTATATATTTTGTATTAAATAGTTGATTTTATGCAAGATATACGTTA
Source organism: uncultured Flavobacteriales bacterium (assembly GCA_903899795.1). Classification (GTDB taxonomy): domain Bacteria; phylum Bacteroidota; class Bacteroidia; order Flavobacteriales_D; family Crocinitomicaceae; genus CAIUKX01. The sequence goes on along the minus strand of CAIUKX010000628.1, from coordinate 11,065 downwards.
CTATTTTTATGTTAGGAATCCTATTTGATTTACTTAAATGGTTTAGTGTTTAAAGGCTCTTTTGTTAATATATCTGGACATAACAAACGAATAATGCTGAAATTTTGTTTGTTTTTTAACTGGATTTAATTTTTATGATAAAAATTTAAGATGGATATTTACAATACTGTTAAACTTTAAATTACTATACTATGAAAAATGTCACTACTCGGCTTTTAGCTGCCGTATTGTTTGTGCTGTGTTTTAGCCAAGCAAAAGCACAACTTGCAGATGGGAGTGTTGCTCCCGATTTTACCTTAACCGATATCAATGGAACGGTCCATCATTTGTACGATTACCTGAATCAAGGTAAGACAGTTGTAATTGATATTTCAGCTACATGGTGTGGACCATGTTGGGCTTATCATCAAAGTGGTGAACTTGAAAACCTTTGGGTAGATCACGGTCCAACCGGAGGTACAGGAGTATCACCCTCTACAACCAATAATGTAATCGTACTTTTAATTGAAGGTGACGGAACAACCACATCTGCAGATTTACATGGTACAGGTCCTAATACACAAGGTGATTGGACTGCTGGCACTTCTCATCCGATTATTGATCCGCCGTCTCCTGCGATTGATAATTTTAACAACGATTACCAAATAGCCTATTTCCCGACCTGTTATAAAATTTGTCCGAATAAACTAACGCAACTAGTTGATCAGGAAACGGAAGCACAGATTTATACGGCTGTACAAGCTTGTCCTTCTTTGGGCGTTATTGCTTCTGTGGCGATAGCCTCCGGTATTTCGTCGAATACAATTTGTTCAGGTTCTTCAGTAACTTTTACGGCTACACCAACAAACGGTGGAACACCAACCTATCAATGGAAAGTAAATGGTGCGAACGTCGGAACAAACTCGCCTACCTATACGACAAGTACGTTAACTAATGGAGCTGTTGTAACTTGTGTGATGACATCTTCATTATCAGGGACAACGCAAGCAACATCAAACACAATTACCGTGACAGTTAATTCAGCACCTTCAGCACCAACAGTTTCCAGCAATTCACCTGTATGCGCTGGAAGTACAGTGCATTTAACTGCTTCAACGAGTACTGGGGCAACGTACGCATGGACTGGTCCAAATGGTTTTACTTCTACAAGTCAAAATCCAAATATTACAACTGCCAGTTCAACCATGGCTGGAAGCTACTCGTTGGTAGTAACAGCAAATGGATGCTCAAGTCCTGCTTCAGCAACTGCTTTGGTTGTTAATAGTGTACCAGCTAAGCCAACGGTAACAACTAATTCACCGGTTTGTGCGGGAACGACTCTTACTTTTACGACACCTTCAGTAACAGGTGCAACGTATTCATGGACAGGGCCTTCAGCTTATTCTTCATCCACACAAAATCCATCGTTGAATGGTTCAACAACTGCAATGTCAGGAGTATATTCGTTGGTAATTACGAAAAATGGTTGTTCGAGTATAGCCGGAACATCGACCGTTACTGTTAATCCAAGTGTTACTCCAGCAAGTGCCGTTTCAATTACATCTGGTGGTAACCCGACATGCCCTGGACAGTCCGTAACATTTACTGCAAACCCAACAAATGGAGGAGTATCACCTACCTATCAATGGAAAGTAAATGGAGTGAACGCAGGAACAAATTCACCAACATTCACGCCATCTTCAATTAACAATAACGATGCAATTACTTGTGTTGTGACTTCCAATGCAAACTGTTTGACAACGCCAACCGCAACTTCCGCACCAATTACAATGAGTGTAACGACGAATGTGGTTCCGGCACTTTCAATTGCAACGAGTACTACAACAATCTGTTCAGGATCCAGTGTTACATTTACTCCAACTCCGACAAACGGCGGTACTTCTCCGTTATACAGCTGGAGTGTAAATGGTGTTAGTGCTGGTACAGGAGCTAGTTTCACATCCAGTTCTTTAACAAATGGAGCGGTTGTTTCGTGTGTATTGACTTCAAGTTCAGGTTGTGCAAGTCCGGCAACAGCTACATCAAATGCAGTTTCAATCACAGTAACTCCAACTGTAACTCCATCACTTCAAGTGGCTTATAACGGTTCAGGAACATCTATTTGTCAAGGTAATTCGGCAACATTTGTGGCAACTCCAACAAACGGGGGAAGTTCACCAAGCTATAATTGGCTGGTAAACGGAGTTTCGACGGGAGTTACTTCACAACAATTTCAAACGTCGACTTTGACAAATAACGCCGTGGTAAGCTGTATTTTAACAAGTAACCAAGCATGTGCTTCGAGTTCGACAAGTATTTCAAATACAGTAACTATGACGGTAAATCCAACTCCAGTTTTTGCAGCTTCATCCAATTCGCCGATTTGTTCAGGAACCGATGTCAACTTATCAAGCACGACATTACCGGGAGCAACATATGCCTGGACAGGACCAAATGGGTATACATCTTCACAACAAAACCCGGTTATTCCAAATGCAACATCAGCATTAGTTGGGACCTATACATTACAAATTACCCAAAACGGGTGTTCTTCTACTAACTCAACTTCTGTTCAAGTCAATAATTCTCCTGCAGTTCCAACGATTACAGCCAATGGAAATGTATTGATGTCATCGGCAACTACAGGGAATCAATGGTTATTGAATGGTGTTACGATTAATGGAGCAGTGAACCAATTTTACACAGCAAGTCAAGCAGGTTTCTATACCGTAACAACAACTCAAAACGGATGTAGTTCAACGTCTGCAGCATTTGCTTCAAGTGCAGGTATCGAAGAGCAACTGAATGAGGCTGGAGTTTCTGTTTACCCGAATCCTTCGAACGGTTTGTTTACTGTGAAATTTGCTAAAGTAGAAAATACAAATTGTGTAGTTGAAGTGAGAAATATCAACGGGCAACTAGTTGAAAATAGAACATTTGAAAATGCATCAAATGGATTGAATTTCACGATTGACCTACAAAATCAAGGGAAAGGAATTTATTTCATGCACATCCTTGACGGATCGAAAAGTAAAACATTTAAACTGGCAGTTCAATAACAAATGAAATAAACTTTTGAAAGAAGGTTTGCTTTTGAGCCGTTTCAGGTAACACTGGAACGGCTTTTTTATTTTCACAAGTGAGTCAAAAGCGATAAAAGACTACCTTTGTTTTAAATGAGACAATTTGAAAACATTTTTCAAACTAGTTTCAATAGAATAAAATGGAAAAAGACTTAAAATTAGCTGTTCTGATAGACGGCGACAATATACCATCAGCTTATGTAAAAGAAATGATGGAGGAGATTGCCAAATATGGTAATCCGACCGTAAAGCGAATTTATGGTGACTGGACGCAGCCGAATCTTTCCAAATGGAAAAATTTATTGCTTCAAAATGCCATTACACCTATACAGCAATATGCCTATACAAGTGGGAAAAATGCGACAGATTCAGCAATGATTATTGATGCAATGGATTTGTTATATTCTGAAAAAGTAAATGGATTTTGTCTTGTATCGAGTGACAGTGACTTCACGCGTTTGGCTACAAGATTGAGAGAGGCGAGTATGTATGTGATTGGGATCGGAGAGAAGAAGACTCCCGAACCGTTTATTGTGGCGTGCGATCGTTTCATCTACATTGAGATCCTTAAAAAACAGGTTCCTGTTACGCAGAATAATGTGGAAAAAGGAGTGAAACAAAAGAAAAATGAAGTGGATAAAGTCACACCGAAAGTTATTCAACTTATTTCATCGACAATCATGGATTTGGCGGATGAAGAGGGATGGGCATTTTTGGGTGATGTTGGAAGTTTGATGATGAAGAAGCAGCCGAATTTCGATTCACGGAATTATGGATTTGAAAAATTAACTCCGCTGATCAACTCCACAGGTAAATTTGAAATTGAACAAAGAGAAAATGTAAAAGGACGATCCCGTTTAATTTACGTTAGAAACAACAAATAATATAGACAGATACTAAAATCAAAGTGCATGTTTACAGGAATTATCGAACAATTAGGACAAATTACAGCCATTGAAAAAGAGGATGAAAATATTCATTTCACAGTCCAATCCAATTTCACCAATGAATTGAAAGTGGATCAGAGTGTTGCTCACAATGGAACGTGTTTGACGGTTGTTTCAATTTCAGATAATGAATATGTAGTGACAGCTATTCGAGAAACTTTGGATAAAACCAATTTGGGCGAATGGAAAGTTGGAACGAAAGTAAATTTGGAACGTTGTATGTTAATGAATGGTCGTTTGGATGGTCACATCGTTCAGGGACATGTGGATACAACCGCTATTTGTACTTCGATCGAAGATCAGGACGGGAGCTGGAAGTTTACATTTCAATATGAAACAGATCAGGTCACTGTTGAGAAAGGTTCGGTAACTGTAAATGGTGTCAGTCTGACGGTGGTTGATTCCAAAGAGAAACAATTTTCGGTTTGCATCATTCCGTATACCTATGAACACACCAATTTTCACCAGATTAATGTAGGAGATAAAATCAACTTGGAATTTGATATCATTGGAAAATATGTTGCGAAATTGATTGGTATGGATAGGTCGTGACCTGTCCTACCGATCAAAAAACTGGACAATCATTTTCAAAATTTCATTTCGGGTAGCATCCATCGTTTCGCAGTAAAAGCGGGAATATCCACCGTCGAGAATGATGTTTCCATTCCCATAATTTCCGGATAGAATCAACGGGTGATCATTGACCCAGACTTCAACTTTTAGTCGGTAATCAAGTGGAAAAGCAACGGTTGTTTTTCCGGTAGGAAAAGTATCTTGTGTTACGAATAAGTGATTGGTTGAAGCACTTGCTTCGATGTTTGTTTGTTTTTCTTCAAAGTTCCCCCAGCAAATTTTTCCAAAGAGAAGCGAAGTGAGTTGATTGCTTTCGGCTTGTAACGGCCAATTTTCGGCACCGCAATAAATATTTCCACCATCGAATAAATAGTTTTCCAAACGGATAACATCGATGGAAGTTAGCGCTGATTCAGCCGATGAAAAGAGAAAAATCGATTGGTAGATTGTTAGATCAGAAGGTAATTCTCCCTTTTTTTCAATCTCCAAAGAATCCATGGAAAAACAAATCGATTGGTAGTTTCCGATGAATAAGATTTTCTTTTGACTTTCAGCAGAAAAGGCAAGTAGCAAGACCAATAAAAGAAACAAAATTCTCATGCATTAAAATACAATCCGAGAGCAATTCGGTTCATAATTTTTTTAACTTAAGGTGAAAATGTAAAAACAGAATCAACCATGACGGATCATGAATTAGGAATTTTTGGAGAGAATTTAGCAGTAAATCATTTGATCAACAAAGGATATGACATTCTTTGCCGAAATTTTAAATACCGGAAACAAGAAATTGATATTGTGGCACAAGACGGCGAACAGTTGGTAATCGTAGAAGTAAAAACTCGCCAAACAGCAGAAATCGGAGAACCATGGATGGCAGTCACCAAATCCAAGCAAAAGATTATTGTTCAGGTAGCCCATGAATACATCGTTCAGAACAATTTGGATGTGGAAACGCGTTTCGATGTAATTTCTATTGTTCACAATTCGTTTCGAACCAAAATTGAGCACATAGAAGATGCCTTTACAGCTTCAGCTTAGCTTTCTAATGACTAATTACTAGTGACTAATCACTAAATTGCGTATCTTTGCATCCAAATTATGCTCGCGATGAACACAAGAAAAAATGAAAAGGATTCAAAAAAATCCTCAAGAACAACTAAATCTTCCGATTCAAAAGGAAAAAAAAGTGCAAAAGGAAGTTCAAAATCTACTTCCAAACGACCGAATGCGGTTGCAGCTTTTAAGTTTAAACCAAAAAGAATTGTTGAAGGCGGAGAAGCTGTAGCTCCTAAAAAAGAAGTAACTGAACGTGATAAAACCAAGTTCTTCGACAACAAAAACAAAGAAAGAAAAGGCGATCCGATGCCGAATGTCAACCGGGAAGATACCCGTTTGAATAAATATTTAGCCAATGCCGGAATTTGTTCTCGCCGTGAAGCGGATGTATTGATTCAAACCGGAGTAGTGATGGTCAACGGAGAGATCGTTCTTGAAATGGGTTATAAAGTTCAGCCGGGAGACCGTGTTCAATACGATGGTGAAACCATCAATGCTGAGAAAAAAAGATACGTTTTGCTGAATAAACCGAAAGATTTCATCACAACGATGGATGATCCTTGGGGAAGAAAAACCGTGATGAGTTTGGTGGCGAAAGCATGTAAAGAAAGAGTTTATCCTGTAGGACGTTTAGACCGTGAAACAACAGGATTACTTCTGTTTACAAACGATGGTGACATGGCGAAAAAGCTTACACATCCGCGTTACAAAGCATCTAAAATTTACCATGTTGAGTTGAACAAACCGGTAAAACTGGAAGACTTACAAAAATTACTAGCAGGAATTGAATTAGAGGACGGTGTCACGAAATTTGATAAGGCCGAATACGTTAAGGAAAGTTCAAGAGAAATCGGTGTGGAATTGCATTCTGGGAAAAACAGGATCGTTCGCCGAATGTTTGAATCCATGGGATATGAAATCGTGAAATTGGATCGTGTACAATTTTCGGGATTAACCAAAAAAGATTTACCAAGGGGTCATTACCGTCATTTAACTGAAAAAGAGATTGCTTTTTTGAAAATGTCATAGAGTAACCAAATGCAAATCTTTCGTTATTGTTCTCAAGAATAAATACTAAATTTAGCGGGTTTCAAATTCAAATAAGATGAGGTATATACTTGTTGTTTTCCTGGTACTTGTTGCTTCTGTTTCATTTTCTCAATCCAGAAAAGCCAAACGCAAAATTTCAAATGCAAGAGGAGTAATCTACGGTTCATTGGGATACAACAGAAGTGCCTACACAAAAACCAATGCTCATTTTGAAGGGACAGGTTACAATTTCAATTTAAAACATGCCGCAGCTCAAGATAATCAATCCAAATTGGGATCGGGAGATTATCTTACCTTCAGCTCGCAATTCAATTTGAAACTGGGTTATCATTACAAAAATGTCTGGTCGATTTCAGTAGGTTTGGATCACATGAAATACGTGTTCGCGAATTACAATCACGTGACTTTAAATGGATCTGTCACGATGGATGCCAACAATGTAACATTTGGTGACAGTCAATCTTTTGCAACGGGATTTTACACCAACGTCCCAGTGAGTACATACAACGGAGATTTTTCATACGCAACAACAAAAGGAATCAATTTCATTCATGCAGATTTGAATCGAACCATTAAATTGATCGGTATCGGCAAGAAGAATAATTTTGTACTTTGTTATAATGCGGCTGTAGGTGCCGGAGGATTATTTACCAGCATTGATTACAATTTTGCAGGAAGACTGACGACAAATACAACTTCTTTTTCAGGATATGCTATTTCTGTGTCAAACGGTTTAAGAGCGGAATTTTTTCGGCATGCCTATTTCTACACAAATTTTAGCCTTGGAGCATTGCACCAGCTAAAAGTAAAAACCCGTCCCGACGATTTTGCTGCCTATTCCAGTCAATTTTTCGGTTATTGCCAACTGGAGGCAGGCGTAGGTTTTTTGCTGTATAAGCGAGGAAAAAATGCCTGTGACGACTGTCCGGTTTGGTAATTACTCTGCTGAATTCAATCTCACTCTTTTTTATTGTTTGATTTAATCTATAACCGTAGGTTATGATTAATATCATGTTGCCCTAAACTGTGATACACGTCACATTTTTCCAGTATAGACTGTCCTAATTTTGATTCAGGTTTTTGAGAATATTGCTTTTCAAAAATGAGAGATTGAAATATCAACAGTAAAAAAGTAAAATATGCCGGTTTATCAACGTCAGGGTAAAGTCCCGCACAAGCGCCACATTGTTTTTAGAAAACCAAATGGCGATTTGTACCACGAAGAACTTTTTGGAACAGAAGGATTTTCAGGAGTTTCATCATTAATGTATCACTTATATCCGCCGACGATGGTGGAGGAATTGCGGGAGCCTTATTCGGTGAAGCCTGAAGTAGCTTTGGAAGATAACATCAAAGCATTGAGTTTTTTGAGTTTTGAAGCTGAACCTGAAAGTGATTATATCAAAAGCCGCAAGGTATTGTTTTTCAATGATGATATTGCTGTCAGCGTTGCTGCTCCCACAAGTTCGACCACTGATTACTTCTTTAAAAATTCAGATGCAGATGAATTAATTTTCGTTCACAGAGGTTCAGGAACCTTAAAGACCGCTTACGGATCTGTCGAATTTGAGTATGGAGATTATTTAGTGATTCCGCGGGGGACAATTTACCAATTGATTTTCGAAACACCTGACAATAAATTTTTGATCACGGAATCATATAGCCCGATTAAAACTCCGAAGCGTTACACCAATGATTCCGGACAATTTTTGGAACACTCACCTTTTTGTGAAAGAGATTTGAAAGTGCCTTCGAATTTCGAAACGAACGATCAGTTTGGAAAATTCGAAATCCGAATCAAAAAGAAAAATGTGATTTATTCAGCCGTATATCAGTCTCATCCTTTTGATTTGGTTGGTTGGGATGGATACAATTATCCGTACGCTTTTTCGATTTTCAATTTCGAACCAATTACAGGACGAATTCACATGCCGCCTCCGATACATCAAACATTTGAAGGCAGAGGATTTGTGATTTGTTCTTTCGTTCCTCGTTTGTATGATTACCATCCTGAAGCAATTCCTGCTCCGTATCACCACAGTAACATAGATTCCGATGAATTATTGTACTACGTTGATGGTGATTTCATGAGCCGAAACAACATTCAAAAAGGTCAGATTACTTTGCATCCGGCGGGAGTTCCGCATGGTCCACACCCGGGGGCAATTGAGCGCAGTATCGGGAAGAAAGAAACAGGAGAATTGGCAGTAATGATTGATCCTTTTGCTCCGGTGAAAATTACAAAAGAAGCCATGAAAATTGAGGTGAAGGATTACTATAAATCATGGAAAAAAGAAGAAGTATTAGATGGGCACGTCTAAAAACGTATTTCTCATCGTTGAAATAAAAATTTTACTTCCTCATTTACATTGGTAAACTCCGGAGTTAAATTTTTATTCCGCCTCGATAATTAAGTTTTTAGAGGCACCCAAATGTTTAATGTTTTAAAAGAATTGAAAAATGGCAACAGCAGATTTAACAAAGGTTGAAAACTTTAATTACGGAATAGAAAAGATATTTGACGAAGCAGAGGATTTTCTTCCGATCATGGGAACAGATTATGTAGAATTGTACGTTGGAAATGCAAAGCAATCTGCGCACTATTACAAAACCGCTTTTGGATTTCAGGAAATTGCTTATTCAGGATTAGAGACAGGTGATCGTGAGAAAACTTCCTATGTCTTGAAACAAGATAAAATTCGTTTGGTTTTGACGACTCCGTTTGATCCCGAGAGTGAAATTTCTGATCACATTCGTCGTCATGGAGATGGTGTAAAAGTCATCGCGCTTTGGGTTGATGATGCGCGTAAAGCCTATGAAGAAACGACAAAAAGAGGCGCGAAATCTTACTTGGAACCTACAGTTGTGAAAGATGAGTTCGGTGAAATCGTTAAGTCGGGAATTCATACCTATGGTGATACAATACACATGTTTATTGAGCGTAAAAATTACACGGGAGTTTTTATGCCGGGATTTGTTCCTTCCAAAACGGAATACAATCCATCATCAACCGGATTAAAATACATCGATCACATGGTTGGAAATGTTGAATTGGGTGAAATGGACAATGTCGCGAAATTCTACCGTGAAGTAATGGGATTTGCTAACCTGATTACGTTTGACGACAAAGATATTTCAACAAAGTACACAGCTTTGATGAGTAAGGTAATGACAAATGGAAACGGTCGAATCAAATTCCCGATCAATGAACCGGCGAATGGATTGAAAAAATCGCAGATCGAAGAATACATCGATTTCTACAAAGGTGCCGGATGTCAGCATATTGCCGTAGCGACTGATGACATCGTCTTTACAATTTCGGAAATGAGAAAACGAGGAGTTGAATTCCTGCATGTACCTGGTACGTATTATGATGATGTGCAAGCTCGTGTGGGAGAAATCAGTGAGGATCTGGCGATTTTGAAAAGTTTAGGAATCATGGTCGACAGAGACGAAGAAGGATATTTACTTCAGATTTTCACAAAACCGGTAGAAGACCGACCAACGTTATTTTTCGAAATCATTCAGCGAAAAGGAGCGAAATCGTTTGGTAAAGGGAATTTCCAGGCTTTGTTTGAGTCTATAGAAGCTGAGCAAGCAAGAAGAGGAACACTATAAGGCTTAAAATAAGATCGAAAACAGCGTTATGCTTGATCAAAAAGTGCTCATTTACTAGTGTAAACTCCGCTTTTTTGATCTTCCCAAGCCTCGTTTTTAATCTTATTTTGAAAACCTTCATGGCAGTGAATCTGTCAATAAATAAAATATAAAATGAAAATAATACGCTTCACGAAAGAGGACAAAGATCACGAAACTTTCTCTTCGGCATTGAAAAAGAATGTCAACAATTATTTCAAGGATAATAAGATTTCGATGAATGCAAATGCGACCATGATTATCAAAACGATAGTCATGGTTTCGTTGTATCTGGTACCTTTTATTGTCCTATTAATACTGGATCCTCCGGCGTGGGTAGCCGTTTTATTGGTGATTCTCATGGGAATCGGAGTTGCAGGTACAGGTATGGGAGTGATGCACGACGCCGTTCATGGCTCATATTCCAAGAAAAAATGGGTTAACAACCTGTTGGGTGGAAGTTTGTATCTCTTGGGAAGTAACGTCCTCAACTGGAAAATTCAACACAATGTTTTGCACCATACGTACACTAATATCAACGATTATGATGAAGACATTGAGTCTAAAGGCCCGATTCGTTTGGCTGAACAAGCCGTTTTAAAACGCATTCACAAGCATCAGTACATCCATGCTTTCTTCTTTTACGGCTTCATGACACTTTCCAAACTTTTCAATGAATTTACCCAATTGGCAAAATACAATCGTCTGGGAATTACCAAAGGTCAAAACTTACATCCGGGG
>CAIUKX010000627.1 GCA_903899795.1 uncultured Flavobacteriales bacterium | reverse complement strand
TTCTAATTCTTCTTTGATATCTGACAGAAATAAAATATTTTCAGGTAAAAATTTCAAAATTTGGCTGATTTTCGAATAGGTTTCCGTTTCTCTTTTCCCACCGGTATTTGTATCAAAATAGGCACTGAAATAAGGTGTTAAATCTCCTTGTTCGCTATAACCGAAAATCAATTTTTGAGCAGCAACCGATCCTGAAGAAAAGACGCCTAATTGAATTCCTTCCGATTTCCAGTTCGCTAATTTTTTTGCTACATCCGGGTAGACGTGACCTTTAATTTCTCCTGATTTATATCCTTCTTCCCAAAGGATTCCCTGTAACGTTTTGAGAGGCGTAATTTTCTTGTCAGCCACACTCCAATCCAATAATTGAGCAATAATTTCCTCGGGCGTATGAATCTGAGTTCCTTCTTTTCGGGCTTCTTCTACTGTCTGTTGGAATGCGTCCTTTACCTCAGGTATATGTTGCAAGTCCTTCAACTTTTGGATATTTTTTCTGAAATAGGGAAACAAAATATCATAAACAAAGGAAACGGAAGTTGTTGTTCCTTCAATATCAGTAAGTATAAATTGAACTTTTTTCGCTGTCATAGAACAAAGATAGTTTTTTTTGAAACGGCACAAAGGGTCCTCCCATTATGTATTTCTCGAATTCATATACCTCCTGTTAAAAACTTCTTAAAGTTCTCAAAAAGTTATTGAGAAAAGAATCCTTTCTTTACATTCACAATCGAAAAATCAATTAATTATTTAAAACATGAAAAAGATCTACAAATTTTTATTTCTGGGACTATTCGTTACCGCATTTATCAGTTCTTGTACTATTGAAAAAAGATTACACAACTCCGGATACCATGTAATGTGGAAAAATGGCAAACATGCTTCCGATGCAAATGAAAACCTTGCGAAAGTTGAAGATAATGACGTAACTTCAAAAGAGAATATTTCGATTTCTCAAGTTCCTTCCGTTCAAACTGAAGAAATAACTACAACAGCAAGTATTTCTACAGAACAAGAAGCTGTAAATGCACCTGAAAACACAGTAGTAAATCAATCTGTGAAAAAGGAAAATGCGACTAGTTCAGCCGTTCGATCCACTGAAACTAAAAAAACAGCGTCACTTTCTTTTAAGAAAACGATCATCAAGCAAGCTGCTCGTAAATTGACTTCCAATAAAAATAATGCGCCGGATGAAATCTTATTGATCATTTTATGTTTCTTCATTCCTCCAGTAGCTGTTGGATTAAAAACAGACTGGGACACCAGAACAGTAGTAATCAACATTCTTTTGACATTGCTTTGCGGAATTCCTGGAATCATTCACGCATTAATCGTGTTTCTTGACTAAGGTTTCTTGAAAAAATACATCTACATTCTATTATTAGCAGGATTGATTATCGTACCCGTGGTATTGATAATCCTTCCTGCTTCTTTTTTTGACCATGGTCAATCCGTTTGTCTTTCCAAATCATTACTCCACACCGAATGCCTGGGTTGTGGCATGACACGTGCTTTTCAACACTTGATTCATTTTGAATTTTCCAAAGCCTATTCCTACAACAAATTATCGGTTGTTGTATTTCCTTGCATGCTTGTTTTTTGGATCATGGAATTCCGAAGAATCCGGAAAAAACTCAAAAACCTTTCCAACTAAAAAAGGCCCTGCAATGTGCAGAGCCCTTCAGAGAAATGAACCGTTTTTCTCTTAATTTTTGATTACTCTCTTCAAGATTATTTCACCGTCTGTATGAATCTGAATCAGATACACACTCGCCGGAAGATCTGATAAATCAATTTCCTGAGAAGCTGAATCTTCATTCACAATTGTTTCTGAAACTACTTTTCCAACCAGGTTATAAATTACAACTTTATCTGCTTTCACACCATTGAACTCAACTGTAAATCGATCGGTTGTCGGGTTTGGAGAAACCGTAATTGTATTTCCTAACTCCATCATTCGGGTGTTATGAGAATTGTCTTCGTGGTTTTCAGTGTTGTAGAGTCCCATACAAGATAGAGGACTTAAAATTGGGGTATTCATAGTTACGATACAACCCGAAATATTGTATACCAAGTGATAAGATGCACCTCCTATTGGAGGAGCTATTACAAGTGGATTGCTCGTGCCTACAACAGTACTCGTACCTACCTGAGTCCATGTGTATGCAACAGTTGAAGGCAATATGGTTACAAACGTGCTATAAGTCGGTGTACTAGGACAATTAGATACTACATTTGGATTAACTTGCCAGTCAAGTGATATACCAATGCTTTTTGGAGCAGCAGTGCCTGAACATCCCTGTAAAGTATAAGTTACAGAACATCCCGACGTATAAGGACTTGTTGCAGTTGTTGCACCTGTGCTCCATAAATACGTACCTCCTGATGGGATACCTGTTGCGGTTGTTGATGTATAATACCCAGCCCCACCTGGTGTTTGACAGAATGTCGCTGTAGAAGCACTTACTGTTGGTACAGGGTTTACTGTAACTGTTGATGTAGCTGGTAAACTTGAACAACCATTTGTTCCTGTATATATCACTGAATAATTTGTAGTACTGCTTGGAGTAACAGAAATTGAAGCTGTTGTTGCTCCTGTATTCCACAAATATGTACCTCCGAATGGTGAAGGAGTAGCAGTTAATATAACAGTAGCTCCACTTCCGCTACAGATAGAGGCATTTGAAGCTGTTACAGTAGGTGTTGGGTTAACTGTTACTGTTGATGTAGATGATAAACTTGAACAACCATTTAATGTATATATTACTGAATAATTTGTTGTACTACTTGTGGTAACTGTTAAGTCACCAGTGGATTGTGCTGGGGAACCGTTCCATGAATAAGTTCCTCCAGTTGGTAACCCAATTGCAGAAATAGTTGTTGTATTTCCACCACAGATAGGTGATGTTGTTGATGATGTTATAGTAGGTATTGGATTTACGGTTACTGTTACTGTAGCAGGATCACTTATACAACCATGAGGTATGGAATAAGTAACGGAATATGTTGTTGTACTATTTGGAGTTACTATAATCGAAGCACTTGTTGCTCCTGTACTCCATAAAAAACTTCCTCCAGTCAAAGATGAAGTTGCTGTTAAAGTACTTGAAAAACCTTTACATATAGTCGGTGGAGTAGTATTTACAGTTACGGTTGCTTTTGGTTTTACCACAACACTTACAGGTACAGGATCACTTGGACAACCATTTAATGTATAAACGACTGAATATGTGGAAGAATAGGACGGTGATGGAATAATATCGGTAGCTGAGGTAGGTGTAGATCCACCATTCCATAAATATGTTCCGCCTGAAGGGGATCCTACCGCTTGTAAAACAGCAGATTGCCCACTAAAAATCGAAATAAGACCATTCGTTGCAACGGTTGGTTTATTGGAAACCAAGGAAATTTCATCTATAAAAACATAGGTTGTCGTTGGATATAATATTCTGAACTCAATTCGGTCATAGATACCAGCTTGTGCAGCAGTAATAGTAAATGATCCTGCCAAATTTTCCCAATTTCCGGTTGTTAACGATTGAGAGGTAAAAACAGTGATCCCTGAAGCGCACATATTTGTCCCGGATTGTCTTAATACGGCCTCTATTTTAGGGGTTGTTGTATTAAGTACAGCCGTTGATCCATTACATTGAGTCGTTCCCTGAGATTTTGCTGCAACAAAATTCAATGAATAGCATCCAGCAGCCAATGGAGCTGGTGTACCTGTAGCATTTGTTATCACAGAAGTTAAAGATTCGTGAGTTCCAAATCCAGCATACCTTTTACCTACAGTGTTAATCGGTAAATTAATCGTCCACATATTATTTGGTATTTTATATGCATTCTGACAAGATGTCTTAACATAAGTTGTACTAAATAAATCTGGAGTTCCATACTGACCAGTTTGTCCCATTTCACATTGATGATCCCAATATGGTACATTATTAGCCCAATAATTATAATTCATTATGTAATTTACATACGTGCCATTTTCAAAACTCCCATTTGGAATTAAGTTTTGACCTAAAAGATTTTGCATAAAAATCAATCCTAAAAGAATTGTGAAGATTTTTTTCATTGTATTAATTTTTAATTAGTGAAACAAAGCTAGACTATTCTTGAGTTCCATAGGGTGAGTAATTTCTTAACTGTAATTTTGAGTTTTTTATCTGTTCTTTTGGAGAATAATCTGCTGCTGCTCTCCATTAAATCTTTGTAAATAATTCATTTTTTCAGTTTCTAATCTCTTTGATTTTGAATCTTCCATTAACTTTGTCACATGGAACAAAAAGAGAACAAATTAAACGAGGTGATCTCACACGCAAAGGAATATGGTTTTGTATTCCCTTCTTCAGAAATATATGATGGTTTGGCGGCGGCTTATGACTATGGTCAATTGGGCTCCGAACTGAAAAATAATATCAAAACGTATTGGTGGAAATCAATGGTTCAAATGCACGAAAACATTGTCGGCATTGATGCTTCTATCTTCATGCACCCGACTACGTGGAAGGCTTCTGGTCACGTGGATGCTTTTAATGATCCATTGATTGATAATAAAGATTCTAAAAAACGCTACCGTGCCGACCATCTTTTGGAAGAATACATGGAGAAATTGCGCATCAAGATCGACAAAGAGGTTGAAAAAGGTTTCAAACGATTTGGTGACGCTTTTGATGAAGCTCAATTCCGTGCTACCAATCCGAATGTATTGCGTAACGCAGAAAAAATAGATGCTGTCCGTGAAAAAATGCGGATAACGTTAGAAGAAAATGATCTTGCTGGTATCAAAAATCTGATCGAAGAACTGGAAATTGTTTGTCCTGTAAGTGGTACAAAAAACTGGACGGATGTTCGTCAGTTCAACCTGATGTTTTCTACGGAAATCGGTTCGGTTGCAGGAGATGCAGCGACTATTTACCTGAGACCTGAAACGGCACAGGGAATTTTTGTGAACTTCCTGAACGTTCAAAAATCGGGAAGAATGAAAATTCCGTTCGGGATCGCTCAAATCGGTAAAGCATTCCGTAACGAGATCATCGCGCGACAATTTATCTTCCGGATGCGTGAGTTCGAACAAATGGAAATGCAGTTTTTTGTTCGTCCGGGTGAGGAAATGAAATGGTACGAGTACTGGAAAAACGCGCGTATTTCCTGGCATAAAGCGTTGGGATTGGGTGATGAGAATTACCGTTTCCACGATCATATCAAATTGGCTCATTATGCAAATGCAGCAGCTGATATTGAGTTCAACTTTCCGATGGGTTTCAAAGAGCTCGAAGGTATTCATTCTCGTACTGATTTCGACCTGAAACAACACGAAGAATTCTCCGGAAAAAAACTGCGTTACTTCGATCCTGAACTGAACGAAAACTAC
>CAIUKX010000626.1 GCA_903899795.1 uncultured Flavobacteriales bacterium | reverse complement strand
AGGAAATTATTTACTTCTTCCTCGTAAAACTTTTTTAATTCCCTTTCCATTTATTTGCCTTGCTCACAAGGAAAAATTAGGCGTAATTTTTAAAAATCAAAATAATGAACTTGTTATTATAGCAGGGGAAGATCAAACTTTATGGTTCTTGTTATTGATGGCTGGCGGAAGAAGTTTTGATAATGTATATAAATTTGAAAAATAAACTGAATTGAAATAAAAAATTATGAAAGCAAACTCCTTAACTCCCATACTTTGGACAGAGCAATTATCCGAAACAATTGAGTTCTATACTGAAACACTGAACTTCATCTGTGGTGAAAGAAACGATGATTGGGGTTGGGCAGCACTTCAAAATCACTCGGTTGAAATAATGTTTTCCAAACCCAACGAGCATACACCATTTCATAAACCATTGTTCACTGGATCATTCTACATTGTTGTGGATAATGCCGATGAATTATGGGAAGAATTTAAAAATAAAGTAAAAGTAGCTTATGCCATTGAAACGTTTGACTGGGGAATGCGGGAATTTGCTATTTATGATAACAATGGATACATGCTTCAGTTTGGTCATGAGATTGTTGAATGATTTTGGATGTTGAATGTTTAATGCTGGGTAACATCACTTCTTCATCCATCCAAAGACATGAATATCCTTAAAATAATCGGGAGCTAATACACCTAGTTTATCTATTGATGGCTTATCAAACATTTCTACATAAAGCCATGCCCCTTTTCTTGCCAAAATTTTATAAATTGCTTTAGCGGGATAAGTCCCTAATCTATTTTCTTGTCGAATCACCCAAGCTTGTTTTTTAATCACTTCGGGGCACCAGCGCAGAACTGTTGACTTGTTCAAAAAATGAAAATCGCTTGGGAAAGAGACTTTCTTTGGGAAGAATTCCCCTTTCATTCCTTCATCACTGGCAAAAAAATATTTTTTACGGAATCGCATTTTCCCTCTTGCTAGCCGAATCATATTCACATTGTGACTGGCGGATGAACAACACGGATATTGGTGGTGAAATAAAATAATCTCTTGTGTATTCGGGTGAATTTTGTAAGCGATCAAATGACCAGCATTTTGAAATACCAAATCATACTTATTTCCTTTACCCGAATAAATTTCGACTTTCTCCATTTCAGAGTTTTCGGTTGCAGCGGAGAGATAAAGAAGTTCTTTTTTGCCATCTTTGTTCAAGTCAGCTACAAACCAATATTTTTGATTCTGATTCCAATAGTTTTGAAAAACGGCTTCAGTATCATAAGCTTTCGAAAATTCATGATCCAATTGATCCTTTTCAAATAAATCTTCAATGGCTTTTAATTCTTGTGTCGAAAAGGAGTTTGAAAAGATGGAGTTAAAATCATTTTTTCCACCATTGACAAACAACCTGAAATCGATATTTGGCATCACAGCTTTTCCGTGAAGAATTCCACTGCTAAATAGGAACGCAGAAACAACCACTAACTTTTTCAAGAAGCCAAAAAAGGGGGATAAATCCCCCTCATGTTTTTTATTTTTTTGGAAAATCATTGTTTTGATTTCGACTTTGTTTTTCCTTTTTCGATCGTCACTTTCAATTCTTGCTGACCATCTTCCAAATCCAACATAATCTTATCTCCTTCTCCTAAATTAGATTTTACAATCTCTTCAGCTAATGGATCTTCGATGAATTTTTGGATCGCTCTTTTCAATGGACGAGCTCCGAATTTTTCGTCGTAACCTTTATCGCAAATGAAATCTTTTGCTTTATCAGTCATCTCGATTGTATATCCTAAATCTTTGATTCTTCCATACAATTTAGCCAATTCCAAATCGATGATTTTATGAATATCCTCACGTTTCAATGAATGGAAAATAATCATATCATCCACACGATTCAAGAATTCAGGAGAGAATGCTTTTCTCAATGCATTTTGGATCACCACTTTTGAATTTTCAACAACTTGTTCTGTTTGAGATTTTGTTCCAAAACCAACACCTGTTCCAAATTCAGCCAACTGACGCGCACCAATGTTAGATGTCATAATGATGATTGTATTTTTGAAATCGATTTTACGACCCAAACCATCTGTCATATGACCATCGTCCAATACTTGTAACAACAAGTTGAAAACATCTGGATGTGCTTTTTCAATCTCATCCAACAATACGATTGAATATGGTTTTCTTCTCACTTTTTCAGTCAACTGACCACCTTCTTCGTATCCAACGTATCCCGGAGGCGCTCCAACCAAACGAGAAATTGAGAATTTCTCCATGAACTCAGACATATCGATACGAATTAGCGCATCTTCAGAGTCGAATAAATATTTAGCAAGTACTTTCGCCAATTGTGTTTTACCAACTCCGGTTGGCCCTAGGAAGAAGAATGAACCGATTGGTTTATTTGGATCTTTTAATCCCGCTCTGCTTCTCTGAATCGCTTTAACCACTTTCATTACAGCATCGTCTTGACCAATAACTTTACCAGTCAATTCTTTCGCCATAACAGCTAGTTTTCCACTTTCTCCAGCAGTAATTTTCGTCACCGGAATACCACACATCATGGAAACAACCTCGGCAACATCTTCTTCCGTAACTACTACGCGGTTTGCTTTCGATTCATCGTCCCATTTCTTGTTCGCAATTTCCAATTGTTCCTGTAACTTACGCTCATTATCACGTAGTTCAGCAGCTTTTTCATATTGTTGAGATTTGATCACTTCGTTTTTCAAATCTTTCAATTCTTCAATACTTTTCTCGATATCAACAATTTCAGAAGGAACATTGATATTTGTGATGTGAACACGAGATCCAACTTCATCCAAAGCATCAATTGCTTTATCTGGTAAATGT
>CAIUKX010000625.1 GCA_903899795.1 uncultured Flavobacteriales bacterium | reverse complement strand
CCGACCAAAGTAAATTAACCTATTCATTCAACTACGGACAAGATCACTTCCTTGTATTAAACACAGATCCAACAGGACAAGACAGCAAAGTTCCTTTCCATTGGGTGGCAAACGATGTTCAAACAGCAAGAGCGAATCATGCCCGTCACATCTTTGCCTTCGGACACAAACCGGCTTATTCATCATCGATGAAAGCAGGTGACGGATTGGAAAACTCAGGAAGTGCGGCTTATGTAGCTCAAAGAGACAGTTTGTGGAAATATTTGGAAAACAACAATTGTGAAGCAATGTTTTCAGCGCACGAACATTGCTGGGATACGATTCACCCGCATGCAGGAAAAACATGGCAGGTAATTGCCGGAAACGGAGGAACGCGTGTTGAAACTTTGTTCATGGGAGCAGGACAGCAATACTTGGGTTATACGTTGGTAAATTTATACACAGACAGAAAAGTCAATGTAATGGGATTAGGAAGAGATGCTGATATGGGAACAACAGCAGGAAGCTTATATTCTAAAAATGAAGATTTCAATCCAACATCTGTTCGAGCGAACTTCAATATCTGTCTGACAAAAACATCAAGCAATGCTGTAACTACTTGTGGAAATTATACATGGAACGGAACGGCTTATTCAACATCTGGAACATATACTTATCATACGACTAACGTTGCAGGATGTGATTCAGTAGCAACATTGGTATTAACGATCAATCCTTCACCGGCTCAACCGGGAGCATTTGTTACTTCATCAGCGAGTGTAAACAAAGGTCAATCCGGAGTAGCTTACTCAGTAACTAATGATGCATCAGTTACCTATACATGGGCATACAATGGAACAGGAACAACGATTAACGGAACAACAAATGCAATAACAGTTGATTTCTCTTCTAACGCAACCAGTGGAACATTATCGGTGACAGCTACTAATTCTTGTGGTACATCAACAGCCAGAACAATTGATATTACAGTTAATTCAGTTGATTTTACAGCAGGAAATTTAGTTATCTTTCAAACAAACGGGGCGGTAAGTAAAGCTTCCAATGCAATTACCTTGAAAGAAATTACTTCAACCGGAACAGCAGGAGTAACGGTAACATTACCAACTTCAGGTTCTTCACCGATTCAATCAGCCGGAGTTTACGGTGGGTCTGAAGGATTCTTGACTACTTCCACAGATGGAAAATATTTGGTAATAAGTGGTTACGGTACTTCAGGAACTTATACTGATATTACAGCTACTGCGGCTTCAACAGTTCCACGTGTTGTTGGAAAAGTAACTCCTTCAGGATTGTACCAACAAGTAGCTTCTAGTTCTACCATGTTCAGTTTGAATGATATCAGGGGAGCAGTTTCAGATGGAACAAACTTCTGGGCAGGAGGAGCTTCGGCTGCTAACGTGGATGGAATCAATTACCTATATCCGGGAACATTCGATGCTTTGGGTACAGGTGCTACACCTCCGAAAGCATACGGTATAAGAATTTTTAACGGACAAATTTACTATTCAACTCAAAAAGCAGGCCCTTCTAATTCTGCAACACAACTTGGTGTTTTTGCGATGGGTTCAGGTTCACCGACAAGTGGAGCGGCTAGTCCGACGCAAGTGATCAATACAGGTTCTATTGTTCCGGAAGATTTTTCATTCAATCCAACTACTGATATTTGTTACATTGCAGTTAATTTGAATACAGCTTCAGGAGGAATCCAAAAATGGCAGAAAGTTTCAGGTACATGGACGCTTCAATACACATTAGGTACAGGTGTGGCGAACATAGGTGCTTATGGATTGTTGGTTGATTATTCAGGAGCAAATCCTGTTATCTATGCTACAACATTTGAAGCTGCTGGAAACAGAGTGATTAAAATTACAGATACAGGTTCCGGTTCAACAGCTTCTACAATAGTTGCTGCCGTATCTGGAGTGTTCAACAAAGGAATTGCTTTTGCTCCAAGCGATGCAGGAATTCCATCAGTAAGTTTATCAGCTAACGTAAATGCAGGATCTGAGACAAATCAAACCGTTGTAACCCTTACAGCAACTTCTTCTGCTACACTTGCTAATGCACAATCCGTTTCAGTAAATGTAACAGGAACTGGGATAACAGCAGGTGATTATACATTATCCAATACAACAATTACCATTCCTGCAGGAGCATCCATAGGTACGGTGACGTTCACCGTAGTAGATGATGCTAATGTTGAAGGAACAGAAACAGCTACCGTATCCATTTCAAATCCTACAGCAGGATTGATTTTAGGAACAACGACTTCACAAAACATCACGATTTTGGATAATGACAATAATCCACCAACAATTTCAATGAATGTTGCATCTACATCCAATTATATAGATGGTGGGGCTGCAAGTTCACCGGCAAGTCCTTATTCATTGAGTGGAACAAAAGGAGATGTAACTGATCCTTGCAGTACCTTAGGAATTGATTTCCTAGTGAACGATGCTGAAACACCAGCGAGCAGTTTGACAGTTTATGCGCAAAGCAGCAATTTAAGTGTGTTACCAGCTTCGAATCTAAGTTTGACAGGTACTGGATCGATCCGAAATTTGAAAATTACACCTTACGCGGTTGGTTTTTCAACGGTAACGATCTTCGTCAACGACGGTTTAAATACCGCATCTTATGTTATCAGTTATGCAGCTTCTGATTCGATTCCGAAAATTGTTTTGAATAATACAGAATGGCACACAGGAATGTCTGACGCTTCAGATGCAATTCCTTTGGATGATGATTACTACATGACAGCTGATGATGAGGTGGATTTAATCAATGTTTATTCCCGTCACGCATCCGGTTTACCAGTTGTGGCATTCAATTATGCTTCATATTTGAACTTACCGGATCAGGCAAAACCGGAAGTGGATGCTGAAGCAGCGACAAAAAGTTTGAAAAATCCTGGAAGAATTTACTGGCTAGGATCAATGAGCAATGGAAAAGATCCATTTGATAACAAGCCGAACAGAGATCGTTTGTTTGCAACCAATGTAACAGGAACCGGAGCAGCTACACAATTCAATGTGTTGGGTTACTCAGCAATTCGTTCCAGCTTATTGGCTTGGGGAGATTTACACGGATATAACTTTACAGCAAGTGCTGCTCAAGGAGTAGATTCTAAAACGAATTCAGGTTTTGCGGCGGAAGGAATGGTATTCGGACCGGACAGTACAACACTTTGGATCGGATTAAGAGCGCCATTAGTTCCAACCGTAAACAGAACCAAAGCAGTAATCGCTCCGATTGTCAATTTTGAAACGTGGTACAATAACGGTACTCAATCCGGTAACCCTACATTTGGAGCTCCGATTGAATTGAATTTAGGAGGAAAAGGGATCAGAGATTTGGTTCGTTTAACCAACGGAACCTACATCATTGTTGCCGGAAGTGCAGGTGGAGATTTATCATTGAGTTCGATTTACAAATGGACGGGTAATATTGCTGATACACCGATTCTGGTTCAAACAGCTGGAAACGGAAAATTAAACATGGAAGGTGTGATGGAAGTTCATACAGCTGGTACTTTATCAATGAGCCAGTTGGAAGTAATTTCAGATGGAGGGTCAGATGTGATCTATAACGATAATAATGAAGCGAAGGATTATGCAGATCTTAATTTGAGAAAATTCAGAACCGATCTATTGACTTCTTTGGATCTTTGTATGCCAGCAACACCGGTTATAACAACAGTTCATCAAACATTCTGTCCTAACACATCTACTACTTTAACAACATTGGCTATACCGAACGGAAGTTCATACGCTTGGTCGAATAATACAACAGGTTTATCAACTGTCGTGTCCAATTTTGATACGTATACAGTGACAGCAACAGATGTTTATGGTTGTGTGTATACATCTGCACCAATTGTCACTTCAAACTGTGATAAAGCTGATATTAATAACGATGGTGTGACAGATATCCACGATTTCTTATTGTTTGCTCCGATGTACGATTTGACTTGTAACGGTTGTCCGGAGGACATCAATCAAGATCACATCGTAGATGTAAGTGACTTTTTACTTTTTGCTCCTCGATTCAATCAATCTTGCAGTTGCATCGAATAACCACCCTCCATCCAAGCACCTAAATTCTAAAAAATCTCTGCAGCAATTTCCTGCAGAGATTTTTTGTTTTTAGAGGTATACTTTACTCAGCCTTACGAATTTTATAATCTGTAATTTACACCGTGAAGCAGCAACGAAATTAATCTGCAATTCAATATTACGTGTATATTACTTCAATTCACTACGTGGTAACACGTAAAACCCCACAACCGGTTTAGTGACAGCGGTTTTTCGGTTAAAATGAAAATGATGAATCGGAAACCTGTTTTAAGAAAGGATTAATAATCAATCTAAATGTGAATTTACTTTTATCAAACGGTAATACATTTCTAATACCTACTCTACAAAAACATATTTCATTGATAACACGAATTTTACAGATTCCCAATATACCTGACCGATATTTGTATCGATAATTTAAGTATGAGTTCATACTTATAGAAGTGGTTAAATAAAACTAGAAAAAAAGTAAAAAATGAAAACAAAAAAACAATTTTCTAAACTAGTTGCGACAGCGACATTGGCTTTGGCAGCAATCGCTCCAAGTTTTGGTCAGATCAACTTAGGAGCTGCTTGCGGATGTCCTTCAGTTGCCTCTCGTCCAACGGTATTGTTATCTTCATTACCAGGATTTACTGCTATTGCAGGTACTTATGGTGGTGAGTTAACACAAAGTTTAACATTGACTTGTGACAAAACGTATATCATCGATCAAAAAATTTACGTTCAAACAGGAAAAACATTAACGATTAATCCAGGTACAGTATTAAAAGGAAGAGTTGCTCCTTTCCTTTCAGGAACAACAACTCCGGATCCTGCAAAAGCTTCAGCTTTAGTAATTGAAAGAGGTGCAAAATTAATGGCTGACGGAACTGCTGACTGTCAAATTGTTTATACAGCAGAAGCAGATCCATTAGACGGAACATTTCCAATTGCTAACAAAGGACAATGGGGTGGAGTTGTTGTTTTAGGAAAAGCAACAAACAACTTGACATTGGCTGCAAACGGACCTTTCGTACCGGGTGGTTCAGGGAAATTAGCAGTAGCTGATGGTGTTGGAACAATGGAAGGTTTTGCAACTTCTAACGTACAAGATCAATATGGAGCTAACTTGACAGGTGGTGAATCATTTGATGATAATGATAACTCTGGAATCATGCGTTATAACTCATTCCGTTTTGCTGGGGCAATCCTTACAGTTGGAGCTGAGTTGAATGCACTTTCTTTGTGTTCAGTAGGTAGAGGTACAACAATCGAGCACTGTGAATTTATTTCTTCTGCTGATGATAACATCGAATTTTTTGGTGGTACTGTTAACTTGAGATATTGTGCAGGTTTATACGGAAATGACGACATGTATGATTTTGATTTATCCTACTCTGGTCACGGACAATTTTTATTCGGTTTGAAAACAGATAATACAGCTTCAGTTGATGCAGATAATGGTTTTGAGTGTGATTCAGATGATAACAAATCAAATAATTTACCATATGCAAAACCAGTTTGGTATAATGTTACTTTGATCGGAAATAACAAAACAACTTTCACTTCTGATAACTCTGGTTTGGCTGCAATTGAAGCGAAAGAATTAACAGGTGGTGAATTTTACAATTCAGTTTTTGCAAATTTCGATAAAGGATTTAACGTAATCAAAGCTATGGGAACAAGAACAGGTTCTTCAGAAGCTTACCACAACTGGGCTACTACTGGTGGAAATGGATCAAGCATCTTGAAAGTGAAATGTAATACTTTCGTTGGTTGTACGAACCCTATTACTGTAGATAAATTAGCTTCAAGCGTATTAACTACAGATAACACACAATTCTACACAACTGATATGAACGTGGCTGTTACTGGAAATACTTTACCAGGATTTGATTACACATTTACAATCAACAACAATGGTTCAGCTACACCTTATTCTCACAATGTTGATGCGATTCCAAACCCGTCATTATCAGTAGCTGGTTGTCCAGTTCCTCCGGTAGATGGATTCTTCAGACCTGCTAATTACAGAGGTGCTTTTGCTTCAACAGGTGAAAACTGGTTATCAGACTGGTCATATGCAGCAGTATTAGGTGCTACTAAAGGTTTGGTTGCTTGCCCTACAGATATCAATGGTGACGGAGTTACAGATGTGAATGACTTCTTGATCTTCGCTCCAGCATTTGGTACTTCTTGTAATTAATAATTTGTAATAATTACCATTTAAAAGAATCTCTAAACACACTTTAATTTAAGTTTAGAAAAGAGAGTAGTGACTCGTTAAACAGATTTTATAAATCTTATAAACATCATTAAATCAATAAATTGAACCAGGACTTATGAAGTGGTTTAGAGATTCTTTTGAATAATAATTTCAAATAAAAAAAAGAAAAAATGAAAACAAATTCAAAAAAAATCATATTAGGATTAGGACTTGCCTTATTAGGTAACTTCTCTTTCGGACAAGGATTAGAAGGTATCGTGGTAGAAAAGTTCTATCAGGCAAATGCTGCCGATGCTACTAATGCTTCAAACAATGGTGCTTCACCATTATTGAACTCTGGTGCTGTAACGTACAGAATTTATGTAAACATGGCATCTGGTTACAAATTTTCACAATTGTATGGTACTGCTTCTCACCCGATGACAGTATCTACAACAACAAATTTCTTCAACGATCCTAACTCAGGTTCTACAACTAACCCAGCTGCTGTAAGTGCAACGAACGCAAGAAAAAACACTGCGTTATTGGATTCATGGTTTACAACTGGTGGTGCTGCTGGTGGTAAACTAGGAGTTTTGAAATCAGAAGATACGGATGGTTCACCAGGTAATGCGCAAGGTGTACTTCAAAACAACCCAGGTGGTGCTTTCGGTCTACCTGTTAATATTGGTACAACACAAAATGCGGGTGCTGCTGATGGTATGATCGCTGGTACAGTTGTTGCTCCAAACGTTTTGGGTATTTCTGCTGCTGATTTAGCTGCAATTGATGCAAGTACTGGAAACACTTTCACAACTACAACTGGAGCTATTGCTGCTTTGGGTGGTGTTGTAGGTCCAACTGCATCTAACATGGTATTAATCGGACAATTCACAACAGACGGGGTATTGAGTTACCATTTAAACGTTCAGTTGGTAAATATCGCTTCAGGTGTTGCTGAGAACTACGTATCAAGCAGCCCGGTTTCTGGTGAATTAACAAATGCTACTTTGAACTTGGTTCCAAACATTCCTCCTGTAGTGAGTGTCACTGCTCCTTCTAACGGTGCAGCTATCATTACTGGTACTGCTGTGAACATTACTGCAAATGCTACAGATTCAGACGGTACTGTATCTCAAGTTGAATTCTTTGTAGATAACGTTTCAATCGGAGTTGACAATTCTAATCCATATGCAATGAACTGGACAGCTACTGCTGGAGCTCATGCAATTAAAGCGGTTGCTACTGATAACTCAACAGATGTTACGACTTCAACTGTAGTTAACGTTAACGTTGCTAACAACCAAGCGCCAACAATTACTTTGTCTGCTCCTGCAAATGCAATCTCTCTAGATGTTGTAACATTGACTGCTACAGCAGCTGACGTTGATGGATCAGTTGCTTCTGTTCAATTCTTAGTTGATAACGTTGTTGTTGGAACAGTTAATGCTCCTTCAGCTTTTACTTTCAACTGGACTGCTACAACAGGAACTCACTCAGTGAAAGCAATTGCTACTGACAACCTTGGTTTGACTACAACTTCATCTTCTTCAAACATAGTTGTTGCTGCTAACGTTCCTCCAACTGCTGTAATTACTGCTCCATTGGCAACTGCTTCTTATGTTGCGCCTGCAGTGGTAACGATCAACGCTACAGCTACTGATGCTGATGGAACTGTTGCTTTAGTAGAATTTTTGGTAAATGGTTCTGTGGTTAGTTCTACTTCTGCAGCTGGGCCATCTTATACATACAACTGGACTAGTACTATTGGTACAAAAAATATTACAGTAAGATCTACAGATAACAAAGGTGCTGTAACTACTTCTTCTGTATTGACTTTGACAATTGCTGATCCAAATGCTTTGCCATACCAAGTAGATGTTGTTGATCAATTATGTAACCTTCCAACTTTCTGTGTTCCTGTAGCTGCAGCAGTTACTTATACAGCTGCAAACGTAAAAGGATACGATGTTACTTTGAACTACGACAAAACTAAATTGACTCCAACAGGTAACATCACTCTTTACGGTAACATGATCAATGCTTCTTACATAGAGCAATCAAATTCAATCGATGCTGTAAACGGTGTGATGAACATTGTCATCAACTTAAAAGGTACTGCTCCTGCAAATGCTTCTTTCAACGGTAACGGTGATATCTTCTGTGTTGAATTCACTAAAACTGGTACTTTCGCTCAAATTGATACAGCTATTGTTTCTGTTCCTTTCTTACAAGAAAGTTACATTACAGGTGTTGCTACTAAATCAGTTTCTGCAGGAAAAGCAATTACACACAGAAATGAGCACTTCCCTGGAGCTTTGAGATTCTGGTCTGATAACAGTGCTATCAAATACGATGCTGCTTCACCAAACAGTTACTTGGTAACAAAAATTCATGGTGCTACTGCAGGTGTTGTTAACCCTACATTCGTAACTCCTAACACTTCTGGTAATTTTGATCACTTGTTGACAAATGGATTGGATTTGAACTTTGAAAGAGATGTAAACAACTTGTCTACAGTTCAGTTGATCGTTAATGCTGCTGATGCGGTATTAGGTAAAACTTTATTGTTGAATAACGTATCTTTCACTCCTTCTATCTACCAAATCTTAGCTTTAGATGTTAATTTGGATGGTGTTATCTCTGCAGGAGATATTTCTCAAATGAAACAAAGAGCTACTTTGAGCATCGGTGAGTACCAACAAGCTTGGAACTACTCAAATGCTGGTGTATCAAACGGTCAGGCTTCTAAAGACTGGGTATTCGTTGATTCAAACAGAATTGTTAACAATGCTGCTTACCACATTTCTGCTACTTTCCCAGCTAACGATAACGTTGGTTTCTCTAAAGGAAAAGTTCCTGTAGTTCCTTTCACAATCCCTACAACTGTTTCTTCTTATGCTAACTGTCCGGTTATTACTGGTGAGACATACAAAGGAATTATGTTAGGTGATGTTGATGGAAACTACGCAACTTACACTGCGGATGGTATCTTGAAAAGTGCACCTGCTGGAAAAATCATTTTTGACTTAGCGAAAGCTACTTCAAATGGTTCAACAGTTGATGTTCCTGTAACGATCGTTTCTGCTGAGCCAGTAAACGCTTTAGATTTCGCTTTCAACTTCAACGAAGATAAAATGTCTTTCAACTCTGTTGAAGCGCTTTCTTCTGAAGTAGACGGATTCGGATTCTTCAATACAAATGACAGAGTGTTGAGATACACAGCTAACAACATGAGCAACTTCGAATTGAACAATGCAGTATTAACTGTACGTTTCAACTCAGTTGACGGTAAAATTTCAGCTGCTGATATCAACAACACACTTGGATTATTGAATGGTAAAAAAGCGACTGTAGAATTTGAGAAATCAGCTGCAGGTTTAGTTACTATGAACAATAACTTCGCAACTATTTTCCCGAACCCGACAACTGGTTTGTTAAACATCGTTGCTCAAGAAAATTCAACTGTTCAAGTATTGGATATTACAGGTCAACAAGTACTTATACAAGCAAATGCTAACGCTAATGAAAAACAAACTATCAATATGGATGGTTTCTCAAGCGGAGTATACTTTGTAAAAGTATTCAACAATAACTTCAGCAAAACTGAAAGAGTTGTTATCAACAAATAATTTATTTTCATCAGATAAATAACAGAAGGTCGTCCCCAATTCGTTGGGGACGGCTTTTTTGATTTAGCTAAAATAACATATAAACTATGAAGAGAATACTATTAATAGCAGGCCTATTCATCACCCTATTTTCATCGGCCCAAACTAAAACCCACACTCAAAATTCAATCGAAAAAAGTGTATCGGATACAATGGTGTTCGATTTACAAAATGCCACAAAAACCACCATTTCAGGAAATACCTACCTGGATCTTCCTATGTATATCATCAGTTCAGGCGGAATCAGTTCATTTGATTTTTGGTTCCAGTTCGACGAAGCAAAAATGACATATGATTCTACTATTGTTGTCGTAGCAGCATTGGATGCTTTGTCCAATTTCAATGCAAACAATCACAATTTGAGCAATACTACTTCCGGTCCGGATCTGTCTTACCAAGTTCCGGGAAATACAACCCTATTGAAATTGCGTTTTCTATTAGCGAATAACAATACAGTTGTTGATACATCGGACTTTTCTGGTGTCAACACTTTGTTCAATGGAAATCCGTGCAATTATAAATTTACTTTCGGAACATCAGGTAGTGGTGCAGGTTTAGTTGAATTATTATCCAATCAAGTAAATTGGGGTAATGCTTTTCCTAATCCAACGTCCGATCAATTGCAAGTTATGGTAAATGAAAATGCTTCAGTAGAACTTTTCGATTTATCAGGAAAAGTAATTATTGAAAAGTTCAACATTCTTGCTGAATCAACACAGTCATTAAACTTGAAAGATCAAGATGCAGGAATCTATTTATTGAAAGTTGAAACAAAAAAATATTCGGTTACGAACTTTATCACATTGGTGAAGTGAGAAATTATTCTATGAATTCTTGGAAGAGCTGTTATTTAAAGATAACAGCCTTTTTAATTTATATTGAGTCACATTTTATGAGTTATAGTCCCGTCAGGGACGAAGCATATTTTAAGAATGGGTGTAACCCATTCTTAAAATATGGCTAATTCTGATAAGATCCGTAGGATCGATACATTTTACTTATAATATGAGATAGGACGTCCGGAACTTTAATCAGTTTGGAAGACATATAACAACGGATGTAATCCGTTGTTATAAAATAGAATTGTTCCTCCGGAACTATTGTTGATCGATTTGAGTTAATTAATCCGTGGGATTTTTCGTGTTAAAATGTTTTTAGTTGGCTCTAATTTTAACTTTCTGAGTGTTACCGAAAAATGAATTCAGGGTTAATCGTTTTAGCCGAAACTTAATATCAATCAGCAAAATAGTTAAACATAAGATAATGGTATGATCAATTTAACTTTTTGTGAATGCCCTACTTTTGTGGTAAGTAATTTTTCAAGAGAGAATTATGGAAAATGAGACCCATTTTCAATCAAAAGACGACACTTTTTACGTTAAAAAAAAGATAAATAATGAAGTACCTTGTATTAATTTTTACGTTCATTTCCACTTTTTGCACGCTTGCAAATGAGACTGATTCTCGAAATATAGGTAAAACACCAAATCCCCCAACTTACGACGTATCCAATGATACGATGTTTTTTGATTTGAATCATGCTGTCGTAACGACTTCACAAATGGCAACATATTACGATGTTCCAGTTTCGATTAAGTCTCCTGGTCCGATTAATTCGTTCGATTTTTGGTTCCATTTCAATCAAACCAAACTGACGTATTATTCTACAATAGCAATTATTTCGCAATTAGATGCGTACAGTAATTTTAATTCGGGGAATCAATTTTTAAGTAATACGACTTCCGGTCCGTCACTTTCTTATCAGGTTCCAAGTAGCACCACTTTGTTATTTGTTCGTTTCCAATTAAATGCAGCATGTACAGAAGTTGATACAAGTGATTTTAATACAATTACAACCTTGTTAAACGGAAGTGTTTGTAAAAATAAATTTATCTACGATTCTCCAATCAGTTCCGGTATTTCTATCAACACAAGTCCTTTGTGTTCCGGTATTCCAATCCATGTATCGACTCCGTCGGTTATTTCCGGAAAAACAATTACTTCATGGGCTTGGGATTTTGGAAATGGAGCTAATGCTTCCACCCAAAATGCTAGTGTTACATATAGCACCAATAATTCCTATACGATTTCGGTTAACGTACTAACAACTGATGGTTGTCCGTTTACATTATTTACAAATGTGACGACAAATTTAACTCCAGTAGCTTCCTTCACTGATTACATTAACACGGTGGTCGATACTGTATTTTTCACCAATACATCTACTCCGGCAGCCAATTATTTATGGAATTTCGGTGATAGTTATACATCTACACAAACAAATCCTTCGCATCATTATTCTTCCGGAGGCAATTACAACGTTACCTTGACAGCTTCATCCATTGAAGGATGTTCAAATACCTACACATTGCCAGTTGTTATGGATAAACCAACTGCTGATTTTCAGTCGCAGGGAAGTTGTGCGGGCTCTACGATTTCATTTACTGATAATTCAACTTATCCATCAGGTTCAATTATCAGTTGGGCGTGGACCTTTGGAGATGGTGGAACAAGTACACTTCAGAACCCGACACATATATACGCACTTGCTGGTAGTTATCAAGTCACATTAGTTGTTGAGAGTAGTTTGTTTACTTACGGAACGGTTATAAAAACGGTAAATATTTCCAACAAGCCTATCGTACAATTTACAGCTTCAAATTTGACAGGTTGTGCTCCTTTAGCGACTACTTTTTCAGATGCTTCAACGACAGCTGCTGGCTCTTCTTATCACTGGAACTTTGGTGATAATAATTATTCATCTTTGCAAAGTCCAACGCATACGTATATAATTTCGAATCAAACTTTTTCCGTTCGTTTGGTTGTGACTTCACCTGATGGTTGCCGGGATTCGTTGACAAAAACTGCATATATCAATGTTATGGATACACCCACTGCTAATTTTTCGAGTACAAGTGGATGTGTTAATACTGAAATTTCTTTTAATGAAATTTTTGACATAGATGATCAAAACCAGGCTTGGGCTTGGGATTTTGGAGATGGAGGAACCAGTACAATTCAAAATCCTGTTCATATTTTTACAAATACAGGAAACTATCCGGTGAATTTAGTGGTAACCAATTCTGTTGGCTGTTCAAGCTATATTACCAAATCAACTGCAATCAGTAATAAACCGGTGGCTAGTTTTACAGCACCTGATCAGGCTGGTTGTGCACCTTTCAGTGTCAATTTTAACAATCAATCGACCATCCCAGCAGGCTCAACGTATAACTGGAACTTCGGAGATAATTCAACTTCTACCTTGCTAAATCCGGTTCATAGTTTTGCTGCAAATGGTAATTACACCGTCAAATTGGTCATCACAGCTCCTGGAGGTTGCAGCGATTCGATGGTTGGTGCTGCCTATATTCAGGTCTTTAATGGAATTACGGCCGATTTTGCTCAAGTCAATCAATGTACAAATTCTCCGACTATATTTACGGATAATTCGGTTTCGGGTTCAGGTACAATCGCATCGTGGAACTGGAACTTTGGTAATGGAAATTCAAGTACCTCAGCTCATCCTTCTTTTGTTTATATAGATTCGGGTACTTATCAGGTAACATTAACCGTTGTTACTACTGACGGCTGTAGCAATACAATTACAAAAGAAGTAGTGGTAGATGATAAGCCGGCAGTACATTTTGCAGCTAGTGATGTGAACGGTTGTTCTCCTCTTTCAGTTGATTTTACAAATGTCACCAACGCTGCACCGGGCTCGACCTTCAATTGGAGTTTCGGGAATGGATCAACATCAACTTTACAGAATCCGAGTAGCACATATACCACTATCAATACCTATTCTGTCAAACTTGTAGTGACAAGTCCGCAGGGTTGTATAGATTCATTGGTATTGAATAATTACATCTCTTTACAAAATACGCCAACAGCATTGTTTCTAGCTTCTACATCACTTGTATCAATGCCAGATGCTCAAGTTTCATTCAGCGATAATTCGATCAATTATTCGACTGTCAATTGGAATTTTGGAGACAACAGTTATTCGACAATCGAAGATCCAAAACATATTTATGGAGATACAGGAACTTATGATGTATGTTTAATTGCTTATAGTTCTTATGGTTGTTCAGATACTTTATGCAAGAAAATCACGGTAACATCTTCCAATAAGATTGCAATACCTGGAGCATTTAGTCCAAATGGTGATCAAAACAACGATGTCTTCATGGTACGTGGAGGTCCTTTTAAATCCATTGAACTGAAAGTATTGAATGAGTGGGGGAATCTACTATTTGTAACAACTTCTCAGGATAATGGATGGAACGGAACATACAATGGAACTCCTCAACCTGCCGGACAATACGAATACATTGTCAAAGCGACAACCATGAGTAACGAAGAAATAAATCAATACGGTGTCATTAATCTGACACGTTAATCCAAATAACAACAATGAAAACAAAATTCTTTATCGTACTGATTCAACTTTTCTTATTGAAGGAAGCTTTTTCTCAGGATTTTCACTTGGCGCAATTCGATGCCAATCCTTTGAATCTGAATCCTGCAATGACTGGTGAACGTTTAACCGATTATACAGGTGTTCAATTCAACTGTAACTACCGTGATCAAATTGCAAATTTTACAAGTGCACCGGGTTCTTATAAAACGATTGCCGAGGGATTAGATGTTCCGATTAACAGTAAGTTTTCCATCGGCCAATATTTTGGAAACAACAAAAGTGTAGGTAATGTTTTTAGTGTGACGAATTTCATGATTTCGGGATCTTACAAGGTCATTGACAAATCAGTTGATGGATCTGGTCGTCATAATCTATCAGTAGGATTGCAAATGGGAGTTTTGAATAACAGTTTTAATCCGCAGGGTTTTACATATGATTCCCAATACTCAGCGGCAGCAGCGGATGGATTTGATCGGAATATTCCAAGTGGGGAAAATTTGACACGTACCAATACAACACAATTTAGTTCCAATTTCGGATTGTATTACCGGGTAAAAATGTTGGATAATAAATTGACAATATTCAGTGGCTTTGCAATGAATAACATTACCAAAAGTAAAGAAATGATCAATGGTATTCATGCACCAATGCTCATTCATTACAATTTAAATGCAGGTGCGATCTATAAGTTGGATGAAAGATTGACCTTGATGCCACAGATTTTGTTCATGGAGCAAAACAAGGCAAAAGAGTTGAACATTGGAAGTTTATTGTATTACAAAATGGCAAATGCACAAGAACCGATCATAGGGATCAGCTGGAGAAATAAAAATGCGTTTATTTTTCACCTTGGTTTACGCATCAAAGGGAATACATTCAGAGCTAGTTACTGTGTAGTCAATAGCTATTTAGCAACTTATCAGAACAGAGGATTAGAATTTTCATTTGTCCATACATCGGCAAAAAAACTTAGAAAAGTAGATGCACCATTTTGATTATCAACTCTATTATTTTATCGTTTCAATCTTTAAAAAGATTGGAATGAGATTGAATCGTAAGGGTCATAGAGCATAAAAAAACGGTCACCAATTTGTTGGTGACCGTTTCTGTTTTATGAAACATTATTTTTTGAAAGATTATTTATTCTTTCACAACTTTGTACATTTGTTTGCGACCATTTTCTGTCACCGCAAGCATATAGATTCCGGTCGTAATATGACTCATATCAATTGACAATTTGGAAGTTTCGATATTCAGGTATTCGGCTATTTTTTTCCCTTGTAAATCCAGCAATTCTACTTTTTCAACACCTTTTTGACCTTTAAAATCAACCGTTAAAGAACCGGTTGTCGGATTTGGAAAGATAGAAATGAAATCCATTTGATTTTCGTTCAATCCATTTTGACAAGCTTGAGGTAAGTCAAAAGCTTCCACTTGATCTAAACGACTTGCAGCATCACCTTGACTGGCACTGGCACCTAATCCTCTTTTCGCAAAAACCTCCCAGATCAGACATTTGTTTGCACCATTATATAACAATTGATCAGCAGCTATAATAGCGTCACGACCATCCACAAATCCGGGACCACAAGGTTGTAATTTCAATGCCTCAATGACGATATGCATTGCCATGTTATTTCCTCCGGTTCCAGTGTACATGTTGGAATCAAATCCATACTGATTGATCATCGCCCAATTCAGATCCCAAAGCATTGTACACCAAACAAATCCTATTCCGTGTGGCATTGAGATATTGGCCTGATCATTTGTTGCTGCGTATGTATATGAATTGACTGCGAAATTTGTACTGTACGGTGCGGGTCTGATTCCAGCTCCGGTTGTAGGTTGATTTTCTACATAAGTACCAATTCCTCTTGCAGTTGGACCAACATCGCCGGTTTTGGTAGTCAACATCAATCCAAACCAATCGGACCATCCTTCTCCCATTTGTTCATCGTTGTTTAAACAGTTTGAATTAGCTGCACCACCGGTCAATCGGATCGAGATTCCATGACCAAATTCGTGTGCAATAACCAGATTATCAAAATCACCATCAATTCCGCTTTGTACTCCTCCACCATTTTGTAATGTTCCGTTGACTGTATTTCCTCCAGTGATCTGGGCGAGAATAAGTTGTCCGTCACTTTGTGAGATCATCACAGCAGGAATCGTAATAGTTGTCGAATTACCGCTCATGGCAAAGATATTTGTTCCGGTATTATTGATAACAATAGCAGCTATTGCACCAGCATCCTGAACTGCCTGAACTTTACTTACAAAATTGCAGTTTCCTCGATTAAGGATGGCAATTTTTCCTACTAAATCGGGACTATTTAAAATGGTTTCACAACCATCGTGCGGATCAATACCTGTGCCGTCGTTTACCAATACAAAATCGGATGTTAAGGCAGGGATCGGAATTGCCGGAGCAAACGAAGCACTTACCATATTGTAGGATTGAGCAATACTAGGAGGGGAATTAACTACGAGCATATCGCTGGAAGAAATCACATTCCACAAATACATCTGCATTCGTGGATTAGTTCCATCAGGCGGCGCATCAAAATTAGCATTGTCAGTACCACTTCCATCAAGAGCATCTGCAAAGACATAATCGGTTGCCAAACCACCATTCCCATAATTGTTCTCCTGAAAATTTCCGCTAGCTTCATCGAATCCATACTGATACCAGATATCGTGCAAAGTATTGTTCATGTAAAACAAATTAGTAATCGCCGGATCTAAATTTGAAGTTGGACTGATCGTAAAATCTACCGGAAAGTCGAAGAGAAGGGAAGCACCACCATCTGGAGAATATCCTGGAATATCGTCGTTGTTCATATCTTCGTTCGCATATACATTGTTCCCACGTGTAATCGTGTATTCAGGTCCAGTTAAACCATCTGTATCATGCCATCCAAAAGGCGATGCTGTTATATTACTGGGGTCAGCGATGAGAACTCGTGAACCGAAACTGGGACTCTCGGTTGGAAGTGGATAAACATCGTATTGAGCAGTGGTGGTTGGTGGAGGTGCAGGCATTGGTGTAAATACAATGGGCGACAATTCATTGGTTACAGGGGTATGATATGCATGATCCTGATCCGAACAGTTTTCGAAGGTACAGCTTGTTGTCCATGAATTTTTTTCGAGGATCGTGCCGCTTGTAGCATCTACTTTTAAACTCCACCAGTTTCCTTTTTCCTGTTTGATACTCATGTCCCATACGAGAATTAGTTTCCCATCTGTAGTTGCATAATACATTAATTCGACAGGAATCGGAACCTTTGAAATCCCAGCTTTGTTATAGACAAATTTTTGAGAATGGACTGTTTTCGATTTTTTTAAATCCTTTGGTGTTCCGAGTTTTAATTGTTCAGCAGCTTTTTCGATGGCTTGTTCAGGATTTAAAGCTGGTACACTTGATCCCGCTTTTGTTTCACTGTTTTTCACCATTCGGTTTCCAAAAACGATGACTTCACCATTTTTTACTGCAAAATTAGCGAGTCCGTTGGAAATTGGAATTCCATTGATGGTTTGACGAATGTACACATGGGTTGCGTTCGTTTTTTTATCAAAAGATTGGCTGGTAATTTCCCAGTTTTGAATGTCTTTTTCGCTTAGATTGTTTTTAATTCGATTTTCATTGAGATAATTCTGCAATGTTGTATTTAAATCTTGAGAAAAAACGGGCGAATTAATAAAAAAAATAAGGAGCAGAGCTATTGTTCCGGAGATGTATTTCATAGTTGAGAAGTTTAGCGTGAAATTCAATATTAGCGGACAAAAAAAATAATGTGTCCAATCAAATATAGTAAATTATTTCATCCGACAACCATTTTAACAAATCATCTCAGGCTAATCGTGTTTAAATTTAACACACAAGTTCTAAAAAACGAACAAAAATACACGTTAACAGTATACTGAGGTTTTCTCACATATACAGCTACGTTGGAAAAATATTGCTTGCAGTGATTCCTTATATGCTAACACTTGTCCTGTGAAAACGGTGCTTTCTCTTGTCAATTTCTTTGTGACCGATTAAATAAAAACAGCTGTATCCTTTAATTTCAGAGAAATTTTAAATGCGGAAGCATTACATCTTTAAGTTTTTATTGCTGAACAGTTTCCTTTGAAATAATAGAATTTTTTAACCAGATGTATACCACTGTAAAGAGAAAAACGAGGTTACCAATTCCGATAACGCCGTGTGAATTTGCAAATTCGGTAAGCTGCTTACCCAGCAAATCATTAGATTTGAATGAGAACAAGAGCATTCCGAGGAAAAAGCCAATCCAGTAATAGCGTTTTTTAATTTTTGAAAGTAAAGTTAGAAGCAATATAATCAATGGAAGGGAGAGTAAAAAATGTTCAGTATCAGTCACGAAAAAGTTTGGAATAAAAGCTGTAAAAATGATCAGCCAGATCGTTAAATTAGTATCGCCTTTTTTGTTGAAATACCGGTCAAAAATAAACGCAACCATTAAAACTGCAAGCATGCAAAGCGACGGAATCCATGTTGAATCGATTCCGAGGTAAAAATGAGTAAGATAAGTTAAAGAGTTTTCACTCACAATATAATCTCCATGTGAAGCAATAGCTTTGAACCAATTCCCCCAGATTTCTAAGTTTCCAATCCATCCCAAATTAATCATTGGAAGAAGAAAAAATAAAATTCCTGCTCCAGCCATATAGCCAATCAGGCGCCATTGTTTAAAAAAAGGCAGAGGAATAACAGCCAGAATCATGATCGGTTTCATGATTAACATGAGACTCCAGAATAACGCTGCCGGGATCAACTTTTTATCATTCAAAAAATGAAGACCTAGTACGAAAAGCAGGAGTAAAATGAGATTAACATTTCCCATATGAAGTTCCCGTGAGAGATGGATTGCAACACAAATAAATGAAACATACAGAATCCATCGTTGCTTATTGTTTAGATCTACACCCAGCAATTTCTTACATAAATTATGGACAAGCGGAATCGATATGACAATTGAAAAAAACAAAATCACTAGGTGGATCATTTTTGCGGAGCTGTAATCCAATAAGGTAGCAGGGGAAAAAAGGTAAAGTGTTGTGGGTGGATATTTGAAAAATCCGGTATTGAGTCCATAATGCTTAACATAAGGATTGTTACCATTAAAGAAATCGTTTACCGCATCAAAATAGACCCGAAAATCATTCATCTCCAACTTTGAATTTTTGATCTCAACCAATGAAAATACACTACAAAATAAGAGAATAAAAGCACCAAAAAGATAGTGATGTTTACTGATTTTATTCAATCTGGAAAATAGGGTCATCATGTTATCCGGTATTAGAAAAAGCCAATATTCCTGACTCATTTGAATTTCTCCGACCAAAGGTAGTAACTTACCTTTACTTACACATGCGTTACTGAAAAAAGTAGAAGAAGTTAAATTAAGTCTCCGTCTTTCAGTGTGAAGTTTCTGTTATTTATGACATACGCTACTTGATTTTATTGATATTCTGATTCATTTTCAGTATTTTTGCTTTCTAAAAATCAAGATTTAAAAACATGAGTTTACTTACAGTTGGTAGTGTGGCTTTTGATGCCATTGAAACACCTTTCGGAAAAACAGATAAAATAGTAGGTGGAGCAGGAACGTTTATTGCGCTTTCAGCTTCATTTTTTGAGCCTAATCAGAAGTTGGTTTCTGTAGTTGGGGATGATTTTCCAAAAGAAATGATTGAAAAATTACAATCAAAAGGTGTGGATACTGAAGGATTGCAAATCAAACAAGGTGAAAAAACATTTTTCTGGTCTGGTCGTTACCACAACGATATGAATTCTCGCGATACATTGGTGACGGAATTGAACGTATTAGAGCATTTTGATCCGATCATTCCTGCAAGTTATCAGGGAGTTGAATATTTAATGTTGGGGAATTTAAGTCCACAAGTACAAAGAAGTGTGATCGAACGTTTAGAAGTTCGTCCGAAGTTAATCGCAATGGACACAATGAACTTTTGGATGGATATCGCTTTGGATGAATTGAAAAAAACGATCGCTTTAGTGGATGTATTGATCATCAACGATGAAGAAGCCCGTCAACTTTCAGGTGAATATTCACTGGCAAAAGCTGCGAAAGTAATCCGTGCAATGGGACCAAAATTTTTGATTATCAAGAAAGGCGAACACGGAGCATTGTTGTTCAATGAAAATAATATTTTCTTCGCACCGGCGTTGCCGCTTGAAGAAGTTTTTGATCCAACAGGAGCAGGTGATACATTTGCAGGTGGATTTATCGGTTATTTGGCGAGTACGGATGATATTTCGTTTGATAATATGAAACGTGCAATCATCAACGGTTCAGCAATGGCATCTTTCTGTGTTGAAAAATTCGGAACACAAAAATTAGTAGAAATTACAAAACAAGATTTAGAGAATCGTATCGAGCAATTCATTGCTTTGGCGAATTTCGAAATGGTACAAACTGTAGGTTAAACCCTAAAACACTGCGTTATGGAAAAAATGGCATTTTTAGATGAATTGAAAGCATTGGTAACCAATGAAGATGTGCTTTCAGTGAGTCGCGATGTGAATGAGTTGAGAACTCGATTTGACGATTATGTATTAGAAGAAGAACGTAAAAAACAAGTTGCGGTACTGGAGGCGAAAGCCAACGGTGAGGAAGTTGAATTTGAAAAAGAAGACGACCCGATTCGTGAAGAGTTTTACGAAATCTATTCGGTGTATAAAGAGAAGAGAAATTCGGCTGTAGCAACTAAAAATGCAGAACAGACTGAGTGTCTTCGTCAGAAAAAAGCATTGATTGCCAAATTACGTAACGTTATAGAAAACGAAGAAAATATAGGTGCAGCATTCAGTGCTTATAAGGAAGTACATGAAGCCTGGAAACAAGTTGGAGACATTCCTCGTGAAAAGAGAGATGAAATTCAGGCTGAGTACTCAAGGCTTTTGGAAGATTTTTTCTATAACATGAAAATCTATCGTGAGTTGAAAGACCATGATTTAAATCGCAATTTGAAATTGAAATTGGATTTGATTCAGCAAATTCAAAGCTTGGGTGATCTAGAATCTGTTAAAGAAATCGAAAAGTCGATCAAAGCGTTACAAAATGAATGGGATGGAATTGGTGCGGTAGGACGTGAACATTGGGAAAACGTAAAAAATTCCTATTTGGAATGTGTGAGAAGAGTGTACGATCGAATCAATAAATTCTACGAAGAAAAACGAGGACTTCAGCAAGAAAACATCGAGAAAAAACAAATTCTTTTGGATAAAATCACAACCTTTTGTGCAGACCTTTCTCCTGTTAAGACAGTGAAAGAATGGGAAGAAAAAACGCAGGAAGTTTTTG
Source organism: uncultured Flavobacteriales bacterium (assembly GCA_903899795.1). Lineage (GTDB taxonomy): Bacteria > Bacteroidota > Bacteroidia > Flavobacteriales_D > Crocinitomicaceae > CAIUKX01. Next base: position 2,648 of record CAIUKX010000625.1, on the reverse strand, counting down.
AAATTCAAAATGCATGGAAACTGGTTGGTTTCGGACCAAAAAAGGAGAATGAGGAAATTTGGACTTTGTTCAGAGCTCAATGTGACATCTTCTTTGATGCGAAGAAAAAATTCTTTGACAGCTTGAGAACGGAATTTGATGCCGTTGCCGATGCAAAACAGAAATTGATTGATCAGGCACTTCAAATCAAGGATTCAACAGATTGGAAAGGAGCAGGTGAACAATTGATTCAACTTCAGAAAAAATGGAAAAACCTGGGGAATGCCGGGCAACGAAACGAACAACGTTTGTGGAAAGAATTCAGAGGAGCTTGTGATGCTTTCTTTAATGCAAAAACAGCTCACTTCGCTGAATTAGATAAACAAAATGAAGGGAATTTAGCAACTAAACAAGCGTTGATCGCTCAGATTGATGCGTATCAGATTCCAGAAGATAAAAAGCAAGCCATTGCAGATTTGAAGCAATTTGCAGCTACTTACAATGAAATTGGTCATGTTCCGATGGAACACAAAGATACAATCTACAATTCCTACAAATCAGCGTTGGATAAATTGTACACGGCTTTAAAATTGGAAGGACAAGAAAAAGAACAGGTAATGTTCCAGGCAAAATTGGATACCTATAAGGCTAGTCCGAATGCTGGAAAATTATTGGACAAAGAGAAAATGGACATGCGTCGTCAAATTGATCAATTGAAACAAGATGTCACGCAGTACGAAAATAATTTAGGATTTTTTGCAAAATCAAAAGGTGAAAATCCTTTCAAAGCGGAAGTCGAAAAGAAAATTGAACAAACAAAACGTAAAATAGACGAAATTTCTCGCAAGCTTAAGATGATTCCAAATGAGTAAATTCTTTAATATTTTACTGATCTTACTTTCATTTCCAACGATGGTAATTGCTATTGTTGTTGGTTATGATCTTCCGATTGAGTTTCTTCGAACCTCAGGGAGTCAGATTCCTTATAAGTTTGAGGTTTTTCTAGTGCTTGGAATTCTGTATTTAATGATCATCGTTCGAAGAAGTGTGAAACGATGGGCGGGTGTTCATATGATGAGTCAGGTAAAGCGATTTAAGTGGAATGAGCCGATGGGTGAAGGCAGAAAAAAACAAGTGTTTCTGTACCAATCACTCGAAGCGGTGATCATGGCCATGGGTGGATTGTCACTTTACACATTGTGCGGGGATGCATGGTTGCCTGCTTTGGCCTTGGGAATCGGGGCATTTGACAATTTAGTGTTTTTGTTTGCTGGAAAACAGAAGGATATGTATCGAATCGGATTGACGGCAAATGCAGTCGTTGTAGCGGATCGTGAAGTACGTGTACTTTACTTTTCAGGACTAAGAAAAGTATCTATTCAGCAGCAAACCGTTTTTTTCGATTATATCAAAGACTTTCAAATGACTTTTCCTCTGAGTTGTATTAAGGACAAGGATAAAACTTCTTTCAAAGATGTGCTCGAAGCTCAGTTGGATAGAGACCGCGTTTATTTTTCCGAAGGAGTGAAGAATTTGTGATCCGCTAATACCCAAAGTTCAACCTTCAATGTACTGATTTTGAAAATTGCAGCTGTAGTTCTAATTGCCTTGTTCTGTAATTGTTTAGCCTATACTCAGATCATCCAGAGTAAGGATTCTATTATTTTAAAAGAAAAGATCCCAACAAATACTGCAGTTCACCCTTATGAAAATGTAGGAGCTTTGGTTTCGTATTATTTCTGGGAAGAAGATAGCTTGGGGTATATAGTCAATCAGGAGATCAAGAAACCATTTCTGCAAAATTATTTCATCGAATGTACTTTACCGAATAAAGCAAAAGATTCGGTTTCCTATGCCGATATGATTGCCATGATAGGCTCTTTTGCACACGACGCTGCCTATAAAAACGAATTGGTAGTGGAGAAAAAGAACTTCGAAATCATCAATAACGTTGATAAAAGAAAAGTATATTTTCCTTTCGTTCGGGAAGAAGCCGAAAAACGGGGAAGTGTGATTCATATTCAGAAAAATGGTCAATGGATCAGCATGCGCAGGCACATGGTTTTGTATATTACCATCACTTCTGATAACAAATGGAAATACTACTATTCAAGTGATTCATTGGTGTTGCATAAACATAAAATTCACCTATTGTCTAACAGTCAATATTTGGTATTGACTTATCTCAAAGGAGCAAAAAAATCGATCATCAGGTTGTGTATAATTATGCAGGACAAGATGTTACTGACTTTTTTTTGAATCGACAAACAGTTGAACCACAGCGTGTATTGGTTTTTGCGAATGGATACAGAGGTCCAACGAGAGATAAAGACGAAAGTGACAATTTGGTTACCAAGAAAGACCGGTATTACTACTGGTTCAAGTTGGACAACCAATTCATCGATCGATTGAAACCCGCAAGTTGTTATTACATTGACGGAAGTATGGGAATTTACACATCTCCGCATCGAACGATGGCAAAATTTACTTCTAGTATGATTCGTTCCCGTGTGGTTTTAAGTAAAAAAAGGGCGAAAGACAACTACAGTTCACTCAATACCGATTTAAATGTGGAAGGATTTAATATTCGGAAGGAAAAAGGACGAATCGCAGGGAAAGCATTTTTATCAGCATTATGTAATTCACCTGCATGTACGGGTACAATTGAT
>CAIUKX010000624.1 GCA_903899795.1 uncultured Flavobacteriales bacterium | reverse complement strand
TTTATTTATTTATTGAAAAATAATGTTAGCTTTTAGTTAAAATCTGCTTAGATTTTGTTAAAATACCCATAACATCGGTTTCAAATGGTAGGTTTGTGTTGCAAGATAAATGAGCATGAACAAAACATTCCTTTTTCTATCGATCTTATTGTTTTACAGTGAATTTTTTTCACAGACAAATCTTCCGGGCGAAGTAAAAGAAGTGTATGAAGGTAAGATTTCAGGAAGGATTATTGATTCAGCCTTAGTCGAACCGATAGATTATGCCAGTGTTGGTTTACTACTGCAGGAGAATGACAAAGAAGTGAACGGCACAACAAGTGATGCCAAAGGGAATTTTCTCATTTCAAATGTTCCAGATGGAAACTATAAAATCGTCATTTACTTTATGGGATATAAAAATCGTACGGTCACGAATATCCTTATTGATAAAACGAATCGAAAAGTGAATTTGGGAGATATCAGGTTGGTGAACACGGTGACAGATATAGGTCCAGTCGTTATTACCGGTCATGCAAAAATCATTGATTATAAAATTGACAAAATCGTTTATAATGCTGAGAATGATGTTACCACACAAGGAGGTGCCGCTATTGATATTTTAAGAAAAGTACCGCAAGTTAATGTGGATGTAGATGGGAATGTGGAATTACAAGGCAATTCAAACATCCGTTTTTTGATCAATGGTAAACCTTCCAGTATTTTTGGGAATAGTCTTGCTGATGCATTGGCTTCAATTCCTGCAAGTCAGATAAAAAGCATAGAAGCAATTACTAGTCCCGGGGCTAAATACGATGCACAGGGAACAGGTGGGATTATCAACATTATTTTGAAAGACAACAAAGTAAAGGGATTCAACGGAAATACAAACCTAAGTGCTGGTACACGTTTTGAAACCGGTTCTATGAATTTAAGTGTCAGAAATAATAATTTCGGGATGAATGCTTTTTTCGGAGGAAATGCACAACTGACTTCTCATACACCCAATTCACAAGATAGAACTTCAACTGATGTAACGTCGCAAACAAATACACATTTAGTGCAGAATGGGTCTACAGATTTTCAAAGAAACGGATATAATACTGGTGTGGGATTTGACTGGAGTATGAATAAAATGAACAACCTTACCGGTTCCATTACCTATAATCAATTCTCGAATCAAAACGTGAATACACTGAATCAGGAGCAAGTAACCAAGGATAATACATCTGTCGTATTAACTGATATTGTCGGTTCACGGTATTCCAAAAATAATTCTTCAGTTGGGTCTATGGACTGGAATCTTAATTACAAAAAAACGTTTAAAAAGGAAGGACAAGAGCTTACTGCATCGTATGTATCCAGTTATGGTATACCGAATAGCAATTATGTTCAAACCCAAAGTTATGCAGGTAGTCTTACTCCCTACAATGGTATGGTTAGTAATAATCCTGGAAAAGATAACAACCGAAATATTTCAGTTGATTACATCCATCCCCTAACTGAAAAATTTCTTATCGAAACAGGAGTAAAGCATGTTGAACAGGATATTAACAGTGCGACTGATATCAGTTTTTTAGATCCTTCAACAAATAGCTACCAAAACGATCCTTTGCAGTCGTTTCACATGAAATACAGCATGAGGATTTATGCAGCTTATCTCTCCTCTAGTTTTACCCTTTTCAACTGGTTAAATGTAAAGGTAGGTTTACGAGATGAGTATACGGGGATAAAAATCGATTACCCGAATACAACCGTACCTTCTTACAATGTTATGGTACCTTCATTGAATCTATCGCATAAATTGAAAAAAGATCAGGAAATTAAACTGGCATATACACGAAAGATTCAAAGACCGGCTTATTCAGATTTAAATCCATTTGTCAATTTGAGTGATCCACATAACATTTCGACTGGTAATCCGAAGTTGAAACCTGAAATCGGAGATAATTTCGAATTCGGTTACAGTAAAACATTTGAGAAAGGTGGAAATATCTACATCGGAGTTACCGAACGAATCAATACTCAGGATTTAAAAGCGATCACGACATTTTATCCTACTTATCAGGTCGGCAGTTCGGTTTATATCAATGTATCGGTCACCAAGCGTCAGAACATTGGTGCAGAATATAATTCAGGAGGAAATATTTCTGCATCTTTTCCGATCACAAAAAACTTCAATATTCGTGGTAATGTCAATCTAACGAACCGATATATCGTAAGTTCACTGCTTGGTAATATCGCTATGGGATTCCGTTTCAGAGCTAATCTCAATATTACATATCAATTACCTAAAAATCTTATTATCGAAGCATTCGGAAATTACAATTCAGCAGCTAAAAATGTACAGGGAATTAACCCTCAATCGGTTACGTATACGATTGCCTGCAGAAAACAATTCTGGAATAAAAAAGCAAGTTTCGGATTCACAGCAACAAATCCGTTTAACAAATACATCCGGCAAGAAACGACAACTGTTACTAGTAATTATGTATCCACATCAATACGACAATTGCCTTATCGTTCCTTTGGAATTAGTTTCACGTATAAATTCGGTAAATTAGAATTCAAGAAAACCAAAGAAGATGTGAATGAATACCTAAAGGATTTGCCGAATTGAGGATTATAGGTAAAAATAAATCAGGTTGAGTTTGAGATTCATCTGTCAAAAGAATCCTTTCTGTATAGGTCCCACAAGAGAAATCGAACGGATGAGAATTATGTAAATCAAAAACAAGAATGGTACTGTCGTTCTCGTTCTGCAAAAGAAATTTCTAAATATAGAGCGAGAAACAGAATGAGAATGAAGAACAAAAAGAAACGGACATAAAACTATCGTTTTACATCCGTTTCTTTTTGTGGAGAAGATGGGGCTCGAACCCACGACCTCTTGACTGCCAGTCAAGCACTCTAGCCAACTGAGCTACATCCCCGATACATCGTAAAGATCTATATTTTTACTTGCTTCGCAATAGTTTATCTACGAATTTTTGAACTTGAGGTCCAATTATTAATATTGCAGGAATAACAACCAGATAAGCGATTCCCCACGATCGTAGCCAGATTGTAAAGAATTTTTCATTGAAACCAATATTTATTGAAATGAGGGTAAATGAAATGATTCCGGTTGTAATTACACCCATTATCAAGGCGAATGCAATTTTGTGTTTCATCTTATTATTTTTTTAGAAGTGCGATCTGACCCAAGTGATAGGATAAATGATTCGTACGACTTAAAATGACATTCAGTCGGTTTCTGTGTGGTTCATTGATAAATTCTTCAGTAGTAACAGACGTGTGCTTTTGAAACCATTCTTCTGCTTGAAGTGTGTTGAAATGTGCTGTCAATTTTACATTTGTTGCATTCCAATATTCTCTTAATTCTTGTACTGATAGGATTTCAGCTACAGATTTATCTGGTTTTGCAAGAAACGGATCGTTTAATTGTGGATACATTTGTGGACCGAAATCTAAAAGTGGGAGCATTTTGTCATGTACAGCGATCAAATGGCCTAGTAGATAAACTCCTCTGTTTTTTCCTGGTGCAATTTCTTGTAGGAGTTGATCATCGGTCAAACCATTGAATAATTTATCCGCTGAATCTATTCTTGAATACCATGAATCAAGTACTATTTTTGTTGTTATTTGTTCTTGTGTTTCCATTTTCTTTTGTTTTAGTTGAAGCAAATGTAAACAATTAAACTTGCAAAATACAAGTTTAATTCAATTATTTTTTTGTACTTTTATGAACGAATGAAAAAGGTTGAAGTTGATAGAATTCAAAGAAGGTCAGACTGTCCACTTTCTTGTAGTCTTGATTTGATTGGTGATAAATGGTCGTTACTTATCATTAGGGATATGCTCTTTTTTGGAAAGAGTACCTACAATGAATTCTTAAATTCGGGAGAAGGTATTTCAACCAATATTTTGAACGATCGTTTGATCAAATTGACTGAACTTGGATTGATCAGTTATACAGGAACAGCAAAACGTAAAAAATACGAGCTTACGGCAAAGGGCTTGGATCTTAAACCTGTTCTTCAATCCATTGTTGAGTTTGGATTGAAACATTTCAAGGGAAGTAAAAAACATTTACAGGAGAAAATAAAATCCCTGCAATAATGAAAATTAAGATTTCAGTATAAACTTTCTGATCAACCGATTCAATTGCCCTCTTTATTCGTTTCAGATTCTTCAAGTAATTCACGAATTACGGCAATTGCACCTTCGTATCTTTGGCATGTTTGTTTTATTTCGTTCATACGAACTTCAAGTCCATCGATTTCTTTTTTTCCATTAATAAGATCTTCTTCAAGGCTTTTAAGTCTTTGTTTAAGTATTTCTGTGTTTGGCATATTTTTTTGGTATTAACGAGTTGTAAACGCTATGTAGTCATTAATTTGTTAA
>CAIUKX010000623.1 GCA_903899795.1 uncultured Flavobacteriales bacterium | reverse complement strand
GAGCGTTCGGCTACTTTCGCATCCTGATCCGGATTGTAAATTTCAGGTAGCACAACAAATTGTTAGGCAACTCCATTCTTGAATCGGTAGATGGATTGTTTCGGATCGCCAACGATGAGGTTGTTATTGCCTTGTGAAATGGATTCATGAAAAAGAGGAACCATATTCAGCCATTGCAAATGCGATGTATCTTGAAATTCATCCAGTAAAAAGTGGTGAAAACGTGTTCCCAATCGTTCGTAAATGAAAGGGGCATCCTCGTTTTTAACCAAATCTGAAATCAATTTATTGAATTCCGAAATCCTAATCAATTGTTCATCTTTTCGAACTGTTTCCAGTTGTTTGGCCATGAATTGAAGCAAGGCCATGTTGTAAAAATTCTTAATGAACAAGTTCAATCCAGTAAATGACGCAATCACTTTTGACCATTCATTGTGAAGGTTGAGTAGTGCTTGTCTCAATTCAAATGGGAAACGCTTTTTTGCAGGCGGCTCACTTTCACATTTCGCTATAAATGCATCAGTAAACAAGTCTTTAGGAATGGAGGGATATTCTTTTAATTTCACAATCGGATTGTAAGTCGCTGAACCACCGGGCAACTCATCCGAAGAAATGTTTTCAGTTAAAAAAAGTTGATGTATCGTCTGACATTTCCCAACAAAATGATCCACCATTCGGGCTCTTTCAAACTTAAGTGTTTCGAGTGTTTCGCTTGAAAAATCAGAAACCATCAATTTTTCAACGATTGTAAAATAATTTTCTTTTTGAAGGATGCTTGCGAATTTAATTAAGTCCCTTCTGAAATCCCATTTTTGACCTTCTTCGATATTGTCTTTGGCATAGGCAAAAACCAATTGCGTCAATTTTTCCAATTCTTTTTGTCCCAATTGTGCCATCATCGAATCGACCACACGTTCAATTACTTCCGTTTCATTCAAGATGATTTCGAAGTCATTAGGGAGATTCAAATCACGGCTAAACGAGCGGATCAGTTTCAAATTGAATTTATCAATTGTCATCACATGAAAATCTTCGTAGCGATGAAGGATGTTTTTCAGTACGATTTGTGCTCTTTTGTGAACTTCTTCCGGATTGATTCCCAAAGCATCACCAATCAGTAGAGCATAATCATCCGATTTCTTTTTGTATTTATCCGGAAAACTCAATTCATCCAAGGCTTGAATGATTCGACTTTTCATTTCCAAAGCAGCTTTGTTGGTAAAGGTCATCGCGATGATGTGTGCGAATCGTGTTGTGACGTGCTCCTCACTCAATAACAACTGAATGTATTCTTTCACCAAATTGAATGTCTTTCCACTTCCGGCTGAAGCGTTCAGAATTTTCAAAGGTTTTAAAGAATGTTGCATTGCATTTTTCACAGGATAAATATAGACAAAATCGGAGTGATCTCTGCTGAAATACCTTAGCAAGTTATTTATTAAAACCTGTTTTCATTTTTCTGTTCAGGAAAAATTATTTTCGCTCCACCACAAAGTTTTTGGTACTATAATAAGCTCCATCGATATAAATATTCACGAAATAAATTCCTGCTTCAAAAGAAGAAGTTTCAACTGAAAAGACCGTATTATTTCCCTTTTTTGATAGGATTATACGACCTGATGCATCAGAGATTTCAATTGTTTTGTAGGATGGTGTGTTGACTTCCAATGTTAACAAGTCATTTACTGGGTTGGGATACATTTTCAGTAAATTATCCGATAGTTCATTTATCCCACTACAATTTTGTACAGTAATCGTAGTTGAAGTGGTGTTACTGCAACCCAAAGCTGTTCCTGTTATAGTGTATGTTCTAGTGGAAGTGGGATTGGCGGAAACAGAATTTCCGGTTGTTGAACTCAATCCTGTTGATGGACTCCACGAATAACTTGTTGCCCCTGAAGCTGAAATAGTAGTTGTAATTCCTGCGCAAATGGTTGGATTTGTCGGCGTGGCAGAAATTGTCGGAATAGGATTCACCGTAATCGTTGTTGAAGCAGTATTACTGCATCCTGAAGCTGTTCCTGTCACAGTATACGTCGTTGTCGAAGTGGGATTGGCGGAAACAGAACTTCCGGTTGTTGAACTCAATCCTGTTGACGGACTCCACGAATAACTTGTTGCTCCTGTAGCTGAAATAGTAGTTGGAGTTCCTGCGCAAATGGTTGAACTGGTTGGAGTCGCAGAAATTGTCGGAATTGGGTTTACTGTAATGTAATTTGTTCTGGTAACTGTATTGGTTCCGGAAGCATTTGCTGCAGTCAAGATAACTGTGTATGTGCCTGGATTAGAATAACTAATGACAGGGTTTTGAGCACTGGAAGTATTGGGAACTCCGCCCGAAAAAGTCCAATTCCAAGTAGTAGGTGTATTGGTAGAGTTATCACTGTACGTTATGTGTTGTCCAGCACAAACCGATGTTCCGGATGGAGTAAAGTTAGCAACTGGAGGATTACCAACAATTGCATCATTTCTAGTATACCAAATTGGGGAAGTCCAGATGATATCGCCATCGGCCTGGGTTATTTTAAGGTAGTAATAATATGTGCTGTTATTGGTGATGGTGTGTGTGTACGATAGTGACGAAGAACTGCTTACCGTTGTAAGTACAGTAGGAGCTGTTCCACTTCCCGGAATTCCGTAATAAATGGCAATGGATGTTACACTTTCTGCCGCATCCGGGTCTGTGATCGTTGCCGTAAGGGCAGGAGAACCTGCATGTGCAAAGATACTTCCCATAGAATGTGTACCAATATTGAAAGCGACTTTGGTGTTCCAGTCATCGGAACTGTAAAAGCGCATATTTCGAAGTGCATCCAGAATATTGGCTCGGGTCAAAGAAGGTGCTAATACAACCAATCTTCCTGCAGTTGATCTCCCGAATACTGTATAATGGGTATCATGATCCAAACCGATACCAACGTGATACCCCAATTTCAAAGCATCGTTATAGCGACTGATGTAATCACCCGATGGAGGATTGGTATAGGTTGTATTGGTTGAAAATGCAGGCCCGCTTCTTGCCGCCATTCCAATGATTGCACTGTCCGCATGCAGATCCAGTGGTGTAGAAAATAGATTGTTATAATCAGTAGTTTGTGGATGTGCCAAATAGGCAAATGCACCAGGTTTTTGATTGACTTTTTTCCATAAATTGGTGTAATCATCCTGTGCCACATATACATCATAATCGTTGGCATCCCATCCGATCAGTGAATCATAACCATAAATGATTACGTGTCCCCCCCCGGAAATAACTCCCCATTCCATTCCGTACATCGCAATAAAAGAACCGTCCGTGGTCGCTGAATCAGCGTAAGCAACACCTTTATGAAAATTTATGGGATTAGACATTCCAGCACTTAAATGGTTATGTTCAGCTATACCATAAAAGTCAATGTGTTGCGATGCTTTTGCGTAATTAAAATCTTGTAAAGGAGTGGTTGATAATGAAGTTGAACTGTCTTTATTTCCATCCGAGTAGGAAGAGTGCGCATGGATATTCCCAAAATAATAATTCATAGTTTGCGCACTGAGACCAAAATTCAGGAATAATGCTACCATTAAAATAGCAAAGCAATTTTTTTTCATAGTAATAAGTTTAGGACAAACTTCTTTTTTAGTTTTTAAACACAAAGAGAGCTAAGTGTTGTTAAATTAACAAATAAAACTGAATGAGGAATCATTATTAACAATAAAAATGAATAAAAAGCTACTAAAACGATTTATAGTTAATGGTCTATACTTCTTTTTAGAATCGATCACCAGTTTTTTATGACTTTTAGTCAAAAAATGGAAAGTAGATTGGTGAACTGAGTAGGAGTCTCTATATAAAATGTGTTAAGATAGTATCATTTTCAAGCTACTCAGTATTCACACTCGAACCTCCATTTTCCTTAATATTGTTAATACATTACAACAAGATTAACATACATGGAAAATGTGAAAATAATTGACGATCATTTCATTGAAGAAAATACCAATATCGAAGATTTGGTTTCCGAATTGAAAGAAGCATTCAAATCATCTTCCATCCTTGTCCCAATGCGTCATCATCATGATTTTCCGAATCCTATCGAGGGAAAAGATTCGACTCTCTTGCTGATGCCAGCCTGGGATCCAAGTAAGGATGCAGGGGTTAAGATCGTAACTGTAAGTCCTGAAAACGGAAAGTATGATCTACCTTCGATCCAAGGAACGTATATTTACCTTGATGCTCAGAAGGGATCGGTGAAAGCCGTATTAGCAGCGAAATCTATGACTGCAAAACGAACAGCAGCGACTTCTGCTTTGGCATCCAGTTTTTTGTCACGTGAAGATGCATCTTCGCTTTTGATGATCGGAACGGGTGCTTTGTCCAAAAATTTGATCCAAGCTCATGCTAGCGTTCGGCCGATCCAAATTGTATTCGTATACGGTCGTGATTTTCAAAAAGCACAGAATATTTGCAAGGAATTGGCCAATGAAAAATTTACGATCAAGGCAATTACAACGATAGAAGAAGTGATTTCGAATGTTGATATTATCTCCTGTGCCACACTGTCCTCTTTTCCACTTGTATTGGGTAAATTTCTAAGACCAGGTCAACACATTGATTTAGTAGGATCTTACCGAAAAGACATGCGGGAAGCGGACGATGATGCGATTCAAAAAGCAAGGGTTTTCATAGATACCTATCAAGGCGGATTGAAAGAAAGCGGTGATATTGTCATTCCACTGCAAAAAGGAGTTCTTGCTGAACAAGATATTCAGGCTGATTTGTTTGAGTTGTGTTCAAGAAAAAAGCAAGGAAGACATTCAGATGTGGAGATTACGCTGTTCAAATCCGTAGGACATGCATTGGAAGATTTAACAGCAGCAAAATATTATTACGAGCAGTTTGTGATAAAAGAAAAAGAAGATGAAATGTT
>CAIUKX010000622.1 GCA_903899795.1 uncultured Flavobacteriales bacterium | reverse complement strand
CTCTCTTTAAACTATTTATTTGACGCTTCGTCTTTATCTTTAATGGTCAAAAGAATGGTCATATTAGGGTCGTTAATAACCAACGGTTGTAAATCAGTACCTAACAAAGTTAACTGAATCTTGTTGTAAGTTCCATCAATCATTTTATTCCACATGAAATTCGGTGGAACTTCATACACTTGTGATCCGACGGTTACACTCGGACTAAGTGAATAAATAATTGATGACGGTTGTGAGTACGGGTTATTAATGTTAGATATTGAGAATAAAACATTGCTGTTAGGTTGAACTTCTGGAGACGTGTTTGATAAATATGAAAGCGTTCCGGTTGGTGCGATTGTGTTTTTGGTGGCATAATTTGTTGATTTAGTCGCAGGCACCGGCGGTGAATATGAATCTCCCAAATTATTGTTAGATGTGAAACCGGCCGTGTAACCGAACAATACATTAATATTAGCGGGGAACGATATGATGGGGTTTTGAGTCGTGCCCGGCCATCCTGCAAAGTTTGACGGCAATGTATACCCAACCGGCGTAGATGATGGAATTAAAAAGGTATTAAGTTGAACTGCATATCTAGTAGCATTTAAAATTATTTCAAAGGGATAAATATAATTACCGGTAGCAGTTTGAATCCAATAAAACCCATTTTGTATACAATAAAATTGTATGTAATTATTAATATCTGAAATGTTATATAGCCCATCAGGAATAACAATTTGAAGATTTGATTTAGTCGGTGCTGCACTGTCCCATGTGAAAACAATCGTGTTTGTTTGCGCAACGGTTGTCACGTTGAACCAACTGTAAAACAGACTTATAGATGATACTGCTATATATTTGTCTTTTAAAATGACTGAGTTAGGGAAATTATAAACCAACGTGCTATTTTTACCGTCGGCTATTAAGTTATTTTGATTAAAAACTAATACGAACATTATAGTATAGTATCGATTTATATTTTAAATCCAATTTGTCACAACAAAAAATGTTGTGACAAAATGATGTTTAAATTACACGTTTAATTGATGACATATGTTTTGGTAATACAATTTTATTTGTATGATTGTAATGAGGATGGATACCGCGACCGCAAAGGTGTTGATATTTCATTCCATCCAATGAATGCGTGTGAACGCCTTCACCAAGAATATGATGAGGCCCACCCAAATTAATTGGTACTTGAGACCCACCAAAAAAGAAAGGTGGTTGGAGTGATGCACTCGCCATTTGTGGGAACACCGCATTAGGATGTTCAACTTTAGGCCAATATAGATAGGTTCCTGCTGATGACATTATTATTGTATAGTTATCATCTGTTTAATTAATATCCAAGTTCAACTAATTCAGAAAGAATTTCGGTCACTTCTTTTTTAGGGAGGGATCCATTTCGGGATAATTTAATAATTAATAGTTTAAATTTTTTGATTAGATCTTTGTTATCATTACCACTCATTATCTCACCTCTCATCACTTCATATTCGTGTTGATCCTTCTCTTCTTGGTCTTTCGATGGTGCCGGGATGGAAAACTTATCAATAATTTCAGACTGTTTTGCTACGTTGTGCAAGTATTGTTTCTCTTCTTGAGTTAGTGAGTTCAGTTCGTCAAATGATGGAACACCGCCTCCGATTATTTTGTTTACAATAATTTTCATATGCTTTGACATCAGTTTTGATGGTGTCCCTTTCACGTTTGTTCCCGATGCTGTTTTAATAGAAAAAATACCATCATTTAATCGTTTAGTATTGATCAGATGTTTGCCAAAACTTACATATCTTGGTGATGCTGAT
>CAIUKX010000621.1 GCA_903899795.1 uncultured Flavobacteriales bacterium | reverse complement strand
GGATAAGGATGCTGCTGTGATGACACGTCGTTTGGCAAGAGAAGAGGGGATATTTGTGGGTAACTCTGCAGGAGCAGCCATTTCTGGATTATTGCAACTGCAAGATAAACTTACGGATGATGATGTGGTTGTTGTTCTTTTTCACGATCACGGAAGTCGTTACATCGGAAAAATTTTCAATGATGATTGGATGCGTGAACGTGGATTTTTGGATGAAAATATAAAAACCGCAGGTGACATGGTGGCAAATCACAAAGATGAGCCTTTGGTGTCATTGTATTCTGAAGAATTGGTTTCACATGCAATCGCTAAAATGCGCAAATTCGGTATCTCACAGATTCCGGTTACTAAAGATGGAATGTTCGTAGGCTCGTTGGATGATGCGCATGTGTATCAATTGTTGGTTGATAACCCGAATTTGAGAGATGCTGCAATATCAAGCGTTATGCAACCGGCTTTTCCTGTTGTAAAAACGTCAACAAGTTTAGAAGAAGTTTCAAAATTGATCAATAAACAAACACATGCTGTTTTGGTGCAAATGCCAAACGGTGGACATCATATTATTACACGATACGACATTATTTCTTCTCTTTCATAAGCATAATTTATGCAGGAATTTGTAGATCAAATGAATCAAACAATCCGCCTTTCGGGAACTCCGAGGCGGATTGTTTCGTTAGTGCCCTCCCAAACGGAATTGCTGTTTGAACTCGGTTTAGAAGAATCGGTTGTCGGGATAACGAAGTTTTGTATTCATCCCGATCAGTGGTTTCGCAATAAAAAGAGAGTAGGTGGGACAAAAAATGTCGATTTTCAGAAGGTGAAAAATCTTCAGCCGGATTTAATTATTGGCAACAAAGAAGAAAATGAAAAGGCTAATATTTTGGAATTAACCTCAATTGCTCCAATATGGATGAGTGATATTTCCAATTTAGAACAAGCATTTACAATGATGAAATCTCTTGGGGAAATCCTGAATAAAGAGATGGAAGTTGCAAGGATGATCCATTCAATCAAATCCGGTTTTGAATGTGTCAAGCAACCACAAACAGGCAAAAAAACGGTATTGTATTTAATCTGGAAAGATCCATATTTAGCTGCTGGAAAAAACACCTTTATTGATGACATGATTGCTCGCTGTGGCTGGGAAAATTTTGTTCATGAAGATCGTTATCCTGAGGTTATTTTGTCGGAAAAAGAATTCCCGGATTTTGTTTTTCTGAGTTCTGAGCCCTATCCATTTAAAGAGAAACATATTCGTGAATTGGAAGCCATTTATCCAAATTCAAAAATAATTTTGGTTGACGGTGAAATGTTTTCCTGGTATGGTTCCCGACTTCTATTAGCAACGAATTATTTTCAAGAATTGATCGATAGTCTTTAATCGATTGAATTATGGAGTAATTTCAATGAGGAATTTCAGTAATTCATCAGTGGCGTAATGTCCGTCATTGAAATGAAGCAATCCTTTGATTTTTGCATCGTTGTTATTGATTTTTTCAATTGATACATCGAACTCTTTGGTGTTGTCAAATAATTCTTTGGATGCTCTATAAACGGGAACTATCTCAAGAAAAGAAGTGATGATCCCCCCACCTTCAATTCTTAGCACAGCTGGAAGATTTCCGCCAATTGCAAAATAGAGTTGTTTGGTATTTTGAACAATGGGCGGTACTTTGGAAATTCCGATGAAAACCGTTTTAGGATCATATTGATGAATATAATACCTTTTTTCTCCGATAATCAGTTCCTTACCTGTAAATTCAGCACCTAATGTTTTTTCTAATTCTGAGGCTCTAAAAAGTGATTGAATGTCAACTTCTTTTTCAAATTCGATCAAAACGTTGATCTCTGGGAGAGGATGCATACCTGTTCCGTCTTTTACAATCGTTATTCCTTTGTAATTGCAGGAGAAAGAACTTATTTTTGGCAGAATAAGATTGATTTTTTTTGCAAAAACAGACAGACTGTCTTGTAAGGTTCTTGGTACAATGGATGTTGAAAAATGAAATTCACCTTTTTCGGGTTTCAGAATCTTTTTAGCAATTGGAGAACTGTTTTTTTGAGATTTGGATAAGGTTAAATCTCCATTAATAACAATTCCTGATTTGAGTAATTCTACATCTATTGTTGATGACGAAAATAAGCTCGTCGGTCCAAATAAATTTTCTTTTGAAAACAGTCGGGCAATTTTATTGGTCTTGGAGGTAGTGAAATGAGAATCTAGTGTTCTGGAATGTTGTAGTATATGTTTTTCAAAAAACTGTTCAAGTTCTTTTTTTGTAATCGATTTTTTTGGATTGATCGGAGAATCAAGAAGAAGAAAACCAACATTGTCAACGACTTTGATCAGATGCTTTTCTGAGGTGAGTTTGGCAAAGTTAGTTTTGAAATTGTCAGGGTTGATAAGGTTAAAGGAGATCCCAATAATATTCCCTTTTTTACTGGGAGCAGAGAAGACAACAATATCTGAAAAGAAATTGATTCCTAGATCAGTCATGGTTTGCTCACCTGGGCTTTCTGCCTTTGTTTTGATTTTACGGAGTACATCTTCATCCTTTGCTTCCAGAATGACTGAAAAAATAGAACTTTGGATTAATTGTCGTGTATTGATTTGAATTGCAAAATTTGAATTGTCGGGAATGTAATCGGCATTTTTGCATTTTTGCTCACTTTTGAAGAGCGTAGAAAGAAAAAATAGTGCCCACAAAAAACACAGCAGAACAGCAGTACTGATGTATGTTTGTATGGATTTCTTTTGTTGCATCCTATAAAAATAACTTTTATTCTGAATCAGAAAGAAACAATTAACTATTTTTTTACTGATCTGAAAAATTGAAGGAACTATATATCGACAATCGTCTAACTATTGTTGAATTTATTACTTTTGTCGTATGCGAAGATTTTTAAAATTTTTATTGAAATCAGCTGGATGGAAGATTGATGAATTTGTTCCTCAAGGTGTCAAGAAATGTGTAGTGGTTATGGGACCTCACACGTCCAACTGGGATTTTATTATCGGTAAAATTACGTTTGCAAATTATGGTGTTACCGGAAAATTTTTGATCAAAAAAGAATTGTTCTTTTTTCCAATGGGTTATTTATTAAAAAAAATGGGAGGGATTCCTGTTGATCGAAAAATCAACAATAATCTGACTGAATTTGCAGCGAAATTATTCGAAGAAAACGAAACATTATTTTTAGTCTTTACACCCGAAGGAACCCGAAAATACAATGATAAATGGAAGAAGGGCTTCTATTACATAGCACAAAAAGCAGAAGTTCCAATCTACATTGCATACATCGATTATAAAAAGAAAATTGGTGGTTTTGAACGTTTATTTGAGCCAACCGGCAATGTGGATAAAGATATTATAGAAATCAAAAATATTTTATCACAATACCAGGGAAGATTTCCGGAGCAAGGCATTCGTCCAGTGCAATGATATTATTTTGAAAACTTCCCCGTTTTTTTATCAAAGCCAAAGGGACAATGTTTGCAGCCATTTTTACAGCAATATCCTCTTTTTAAATGGTATTTTTCGGTGAATACGATATAACCTTCGGGACTATAATAAAAATCATCATCCTCCAGTTTTTTTTTGTT
>CAIUKX010000620.1 GCA_903899795.1 uncultured Flavobacteriales bacterium | reverse complement strand
TCTATTTACGTTGTGGTAAACTTGCGACGACTCAAATTAATTAATTTCTATTTTAAAGTATTGATACTCGTTTTGTATAATGTTTGTCATTTGAATCAATTACAACCTGATACAATCCTTTTGTAAAAGTATTCAGGTTTACATCGATTACTGACCCGCCGTTATTTGTTGAGTTTACGACCAATTTTCCGGTAATATCGAAGATTTTAATGTTCACCTGACCTTCCAAAGCAGATAAATCCACATTCAATTTATCTGTAGCTGGGTTTGGGAAAATCGTGATGTCAGAAGCGTCACCAGTTAATTCTGTAATTCCATTTGTTCCTGTTGCACAAGGATTGGCCGAACCATTCATAACCAATAACCCTGTATTGTTCGGATCTAAAAAATCTTTGAGTCTTCTGTTTGCTGTTGTTCCATTGCTTGTCCAATGGTAAGAAACTTTACCATAATCATCGGGAGAAGTTAATGCTGTGCAGAAAGAACTTCCTCCTGTTAAGGTACCAACTATTCTGGAAGAACCGCCGTTGTAGGTAAACAAAGGAGAACCGGACGATCCTTCTTCAGTAACTCCATGTCCATTTGCTGTGGCAGCCCATACAACTTGCCAGTGTGTATTTGGAACTGTTCCTCCGAATGTTTCGGAAACAAGAGCAGTCGTATAAGTTGATATTTTAGCAATATCTCCGGATGGGTGATGAATACCTACTCCGGTAGTTGATGCAACATTATTAGCATCCCAGCCGTTCCAATAAGCATTGATATCAGCTGATTTTAAGCTTGTAATAGTTGCTGCTTCATTGGCAACAGTTCCCATATGTAAAAGCAGGAAATCGGATCCTGAATCACCACCGTTGTCACCAGCATCTGATAAACGGACACAACTAGTGATATAATGACTAAAAAGAGTACCTACTGTAGTCGGGTTTACACAGGTGGGTGCCTCATATCTAAAATAGAATTTCCACAAAAGCATTTCAGCAGCACTAGTAGAAACGCCACAGTGAAGAGCCATTAAAAAGAGCGGTTTACAATCTTGAGCTAAATTGTTAACGACAGAACCGGAGCATAAATATTCACTACCACCATCTATTAAATCCACAAGTGCCACGCCTCTTTTTTCTTCTTGATAATTGTCACCTTCCGAACAATTTATATTGACTTCACAAGTAGCATCTGATTCATTGATTTTTGCAAGCGAGTGGCGGCCTTTAAGCCGGTAGTTGTAAAAGATTCGGCTTAAGTTTAACTCCGATTCGGGTTGATCTTTTTTATCAGTCAAGATAAGAACAAATTCATCACCGAAACATTTTGCTACGTTTTGTTGGAAATCTTCCAGCATGTCTTTTGTTGTCAATACATCTGAAACCTTTTCTCCTTTTTTGTTTTCCACCCAAAATACAGACCCATTTGATAATTTGAATGTACTGAAAACAAAACTCAAAGAAATCGCATCGGGATTATGAATTCCAAGTTTCCATTGCCTGTTACCTGAAGGTAATGTTGTCCAGACTCCTGAATTAAGAGTTGTAAGATTTACATAGGATGCGACACCGATTCGATATCTTTCCCCTTTTTTGTCGTGGATTAAATCTTCTGTACTGATCTGTTCCAAATTTGGTGTTGGAATGAAATGGACAGGAACTTGTTTATTGATTTCATTTTTGACAGATTTACCTTTCGATAATTCGGCTGCATGGATGGAGAATCCAAGCGTAAGTAACGCCAAACCGAATCCCAAAGAGAATACAATTTTTTTCATAGTTTAATTTTTTATAGTTTGTACTAAAACAGTTTACTGCAATGATACAACAAAAAATAAACATGTTATAATTTTAATGAAAAAAACTTTTAATGTTATAATTTTAATGATTATTTGAAACCGATTTACTTTAAATCTTTATATAAAGTATTTATTTTTTTATGATCAAGGTAGAAATTATGGGTAAATTGAAGTGAAAAATAATAGAACGGATGTACAGTTTCATTGGGAGCTTTCACAGGAACATTATAATGGAAGTTAGCAGCTATTTCCGAGTTTTTTATTGTGCAAGACAAAGGGAGTATTAACTCAAAATCAATTAATTTGAAACTTTGGTTTTTGATGTAATTTGCTGGGTAGCTACTGTATAAGGGTAAAAAAGTCTGATTGGCAAAAGTGGTTATAAATTGAGGTTTCAAGTAGATTTCACCAGTTTTTAAGAACGAAAAAAGATAATAATCACCTGAGATGGTAAGGTCTGTCTGGAAAAAATAATCTTTGCCAAACATCAGATAAAATGTAGGCTCAAAGCTCAGGAAATCAAAATCATAATTCAAATCAGCTTCAACATAGTTGATCAGAGCCTTTCTCACATCACTTGTTCCATTATGGAAAAACCAGCGCTCATATCCTAATGACGCATAGAACCTATCAGTGAATTGTCGCTCATAGCCTAGACCAACATCAGTTTTAGCAAACTTATTAGTCATAGCACTCCAGTAATTTTCAGCGATATAAAAATAGAGTCCTTTTCCCGTTTTATACATGAGGTAGGGTTCGATTCCAAATTGCTTCACTCCAAATGTTCTCCCCCAAAAGACTACTTTATTCATCGCTCCACCTCCAAATTCTATAGATGGTGATATCTCTTTTAATGAATCAATTAACTCAATGACAGAATCGTTGGGATTTTCATAAAACAAATTGAGTGAATATTTCTGAACTTGTGAATACGATATGATCGGCATTAACCAGCAAAGAAAGAAGGTATATAACAAGGTAAAAGTCCGGCTCAAAATACTTGAAATAAAAATTGAACGATAGATCATATACAAAAATCAAAGTTCAAACATAATTATCAGTAATAAAGTTGACACTATCAGATTCCAGAATCATTTTCATTTTTCTACAAATTTGGCAGGTGAACCTTCCCAGTCTGTATGTTTTGGAATCGTTTCTCCTTTCATTACGAGTGTCAGCGCATCAATCGTTGCCCCTTCTTCCATTTCCGAATCGTATAAAATGACGGAAAGAGATCCCAGAGAACAGTTTTTTCCAATATGTAAGTTTGACATTTTCATGACACGATCTTCGAATAAATGGGTTTGAATAGTCGCTAAACTGTTTAAACATACTTCGTCGCCCACATGAACTAAATCAAATTCGGTAATTTCAGTTGTTTCCATAAATACGCGCTTGCCAATTTTTGAACCCATCATATTAAAAAACAACCTTGCATAAGGTGTTCCTAAAAACATATTCACCATCAAGGGATAAACCATGCTCTCACAAAGTGAGTTGATAAATTCGTTCTTCCAAACAAATACACTCCAAAGGGGATGGTTACCCGGTTTATATTTTCCCATGATGATCCATTTGAAGGCAACAGTAATAAGCAAAGTTGAAAATGTCAGGGCAAAGAGTAAAACTGGTGCGAGAAGTATTACCACATCGAAACTTTCAATCAGTAATACATCGTAGATAATTTTAAAAAATGTTGCCACTAAACAGGTTGTAATTGCAATCGGAAAAGTGATTTTGAAAAACTCAATCAATCCACGTTTAACAATTAAATCTCGTGTTGGTTTAAATGTATATTGACTTGGAAATTCTTGACTTTCTTGACGTTTTGGTAAAAACATAGGAGGAGATCCTAGCCATGAAGTTCCGTTTATTTTATCGAGATCGATTTCATTTGGAGGGACCGAGAGAACACCGATCAGGCACTCATTTCCAACGCGGTCTCCACAAGCTAAAACGGCATTATTTCCAATAAATGTTTTGTTTCCTATTTCTGTTTTACGGAGAAACATTGTTCCATTTCTTACAATGGGTGATCCGATACTGACTGAGTCAGCTAAAAAACTTCCTTCACCAACGGTTAATAGGTCAGTAGAGATTTGGTTTACGGTTGAAATTTCTGCTCTCCATCCGATTTTCGCCCCCATTAGACGTAACCAAGAAGGAAGATAAATTGTCGCATAAATGGATTTGAAGGACATTAG
This sequence comes from uncultured Flavobacteriales bacterium, assembly GCA_903899795.1. Classification (GTDB taxonomy): domain Bacteria; phylum Bacteroidota; class Bacteroidia; order Flavobacteriales_D; family Crocinitomicaceae; genus CAIUKX01. The sequence continues at coordinate 7,601 of CAIUKX010000620.1, read as the reverse complement.
CGTAAACTGCATAATCATGTCAACCATCCATTTCTGTATATAACGAAGGCTATAAATACTGAAGTCTTCTTCTTTGGTTTTACCAATAATGACCCATTTGATCCCGGCAATAAAGAGGCAAAAAAGAACCATATAGAGTGCTGCACTTGGAATTGTATAAAAAACTGCCCAATGGAATCCATAGTAAAGATCAATTTCGTAGAAAGTCAGTGCAAAAGGAATAATTAATAACAGCGGAAATAACAAAAGAGCTAATATCGCTGTGAATTGAAGGAAGAGATAAATCGGATAGCGTAATCCTTTTTTCTCTTCTTTGGCCACAAGATTATCCAATTTTGAACTACTAACTTTCATTGCCGGAGATCCTTCCCAATGTTCATTTTCAGGAATTGATGTGTCTGTTGGCAACAGTGAAAGTTCACCTAATGTGGAATGGTCTCCCATTTTTGATCCCTCAGAAATTACCGAACGTGTTCCGATGTAACAGTCTTTTCCGATAGTAATCGGTCCAATAATGAGTTCCCCATTTTGAACAGTATATCCTGTCAAATGGGCTTCTCTGGCGATACTTGAACCATCACCTATAGTACATAAATCAAAAACACGAATCCGATCTGAACCAAGGTAGGCACCTTTTCCAATTTTCGCTCCCATGAGCCTGAAATAGACATTCAAGAAAGGGGTTCCCGATAAAACGCCTAATGGAGTTAAATCAACAAACTTTTTCACCAACCAAAACCGAAAATAATATCCACCCCATAATGGATAAATACCTTCTTTAAAACGACCTATAACCAACCATTTCATTAGAATAGATACGATAATTAATGCCGGAAAAGTTGAAAGAATAAATAACGAAGAAAGGGTAATAAGTAAATGCGTAGAAATTTCCGGATGTACTCTTTCCAAGATAAAAGGACTGAGTAAACCGGTTGAACTCACCAACATAAATAAAAAGAAAGAGATAGTCTGAAGAAAAGTGGTTAATGCAAACCGAGCCTTGGAAACCCTGACTACTTGTTTTCTGCTTGCTGGTTCAGCTGTAATTTTTTCCTTTTCAGTTTTCAGATAGGCAGCTAATTTTTCAAGTGTTTTGTAGGTGTATATATCCTGAACTGAAATTTTCTCAAAACCTTTGATTCGTCTAAGTTCTGAAACAATTAACGATGCAAGTAAGGAATGTCCACCTAGTTCGAAAAAATCATCCGTTACAGAAATGGACTGATGAATGAAGTATTTTTTCCAAATGTCAAGTAATTCTTTTTCAGAAGAATTTCTAGGTTCAATTATTTCTCTCGATTCTGTTTTCACTTCAACAGGATCAGGAAGTTTTTTTCGATCTACCTTTCCACTTGGTAAAACTGGAAAGTCATCTAACACCATATAAGTATTTGGGATCATGTAGGCCGCCATGTATTTTTTTAAATGAGTTTTGCATTCTTCTTCTTGAAAAGGAATGGAAGCATCGTTCAGCACAATGTAAGCGACTAATCTCTGAACTTTATTAGCATCTTCTTTTACAGCTACAACAGCATTTTTCAGATTAGGAATTTGTAGTAACTGACTTTCAATTTCAGATAATTCAATTCGATAACCCCTCAATTTTACTTGTGAATCAATTCGGCCTAAAAATTCGATATTTCCTTGTTCGTTAAATCGAGCTAAATCACCAGTACGATATATCCTGTTGGGAAAATTTTTGTGTAAAGAAAAATTTGGAACAATGAATTTTTCCTCGTTTAATTCATTTCTGTTCAAGTAACCTATTGCCAGACTTTTTCCGGCGATGCATAATTCTCCAGGGACACCAACAGGAACACGATTCAAATTTTGATCTATGATGTAGGCGGCATAATTGATAACAGGTTTTCCAATTGAAATTTTTTCACTTGGTTTGAAATCAGCATAGGTTGCGATTACTGTGGCTTCAGTTGGGCCGTATGAATTTACAATGCGTATATGATCATTGTACCAACGTTCCAGCAATTCATGTGGACAATTTTCCCCGCCTAAAATTAAGAGTTTCAAGGAAGGCAGAGGTGGTTGCATCATGGACAACATGGTAGGAACAGTTGATACCACAGAAATTTCATGTTCCAGTATAAATTCGGAGAGATCAATTCCTGAGTGCATAATTTCTTCTGTAGCTGGATAAAGAGTAGCTCCAGATGAAAATGCCAGCCAAATTTCTTCAATTGATGCATCAAACGCAACTGAAAATCCCTGCATCACTTTATCTTTTTCAGTTAGTTGGAAAATAGTTTTTTCAGCTTTAACCAAATTAGATGCCGAAGCATGGGAAATCATTACTCCTTTTGGTCGACCAGTTGAACCAGAAGTATAAATTATATATGCCGGAGCGTTATAATCGATTTCAATTTGGTTGATTTCGTTTTGTTCCATTTGTTTTGAAAACAAGGAGATAAATTCCTGATCAGATTCGATGATTTTTCCTTTGAAATTGGAATACAGTTTTTTGAAATCTGACTTGGATATCAGTACTTTGATTCCAGCATCTTCCAAAATATATCTAATACGATCTTCGGGATAACTTATATCCATTGGAACATATGCACAACCAACTTTTAAAATGGCTAACATTGAGATATAAACCTCAGGTGATCGATTCATTAAGATACCGACAAAATCTCCGGTTTTTAAACCTTGTTCAACTAATTCTTGAGCCAGTAAATTCGCTTTTTCATTCAATTCAGAATAAGTAATATATTCATGACTAAAGTAAATAGCCTGATGATTTGGGTTTTTTGAAACTGTTTGTTCAAATAAATGATGCAAAAGCTCCTCTTGTCCGATCTTTTCATCTATTGGCCCATTTGCAAATGATTCAATAAGAGAAATAGTTTTGGTGCACAGAAAATCTATGTTATTTATTAAACAATTAAAGTCCGTTTTTACCAATTCAGTAATTATTCGGAAATGTTGTGAGGAGTATTTAAATGCAGGATGAAAAAAAGCGGTGTTGGCACTAGAAAAATTAATTTTTGTCTCATCCTGATTGATTTGTAGATCAATCGTATAGTTTCCATCTTCTTTGTCATTATCGGTTTTCCATTCGATTATTAATTTGCAATCTCTAGGAAGATAATCATCATTCAATGCCAAAAAAAGTTGTTGATTAATGTTTTGATAGACTTCTTCAAATGTACTTGTTGCCTTAATAAAGAAATTCAATTCAATTTTTTTATCAAAAACACCTTCTATTGGTTGAAGATAAATTGTAACAGAATCATTTATATAAGATGAATAACGGTTCAATAGGATTCCTAAAATTGATAAGTTGAAAGAACAAATATCAATAGCATCTGTTTTTGAATGATTCGTTGAAATGTTTACTTCGTTATTCATCGGTTCATTTTTGAGTTATGGTATAATGTAATTGAATCTAAGACAACAAATAACTAGTATAGTTTAAACAGATCTCCTTTATTAACAATTATTTCACAAAATAGTGTAATTGAGATGCTTCTGATTTGGGTCGATAGGCTGAAAAACGGGTAAGTAAACTGACAAAAAAACTCCCGCCTCAATGAAGAAACGGGAGTCGTAAAAGCGTGTTTTGGATTTAGTAAATAATTACTTTCTCCATTTTTTGTTTTTTGTTGTTGGTGAAAGTCAAGAAGTATTGACCTTTGCCATATTTCGTCACATCGAATTCTTTGATGTAGGTTCCGTTGAATTTTTCAATTTTCTCTTCGAAGATAAGTTGACCAGCTTCGTTATGTAGTTTCACAGTGTACTCTGTAATATCACTTGAAGTAAATACGACAGAGAAGATTCCATTACTTGGATTCGGGTACAAATTGAAGTGTGTTCCAACATTTGTGATTTCATCAATACCCACTGAAATTTGAGAATATACAGATGAAGCTGATGATGAACATCCACCTGAAGTGACAACTACAGTATAATTACCATTAGCAGTACATGTATAGTTTTGTCCCGTTGCTCCTGTAATGATCACGCCATTCAGATACCATTGGTTTCCTGTTGCTGAACTCGATGTTAATGTAACACCATTGTGAGTAATTGTAGGAGTAGATGGAATCGGGTTAACAGTCATTGTAATTGTAGCTGAGTTTACAGTTGTCGCTGTACCGCAAGTAGAAGTATACGAACAAGTAACCACATCACCGTTGTTTAATGTTGAAGTTGTGTAAGTATTCGAGCTTGATGCAGTTCCAACGTTAACACCATTAACTTTAAATTGGAACAAAGGAGAAGTTCCTGCATTGGTTGTAGTTGCAGTAAATGTTACACTTTGTCCTTGGCAAATCGTATTGATACCTGTAATAGATACGGTTGGTGTTCCAACGTATGTAATCGTAATTGGTGCTGAAGTACACGGACTTCCAAGAACTCCCGGTACAGTTGACGTCATTGTACAAGTGATCACATCACCGTTTTGGATCGTAGTTGTTGTAAATGTTGCAGATGTTGCTCCTGAAACCGGAGTTCCGTTAATGTTCCACTGATAGGTTGGTGTACCACCGTTGGTAGGTGTAGCAGTAAATGTAACACTTTGTCCCGGACAAATTTTGTTGTTAACAGCATTACAAGCAGCAGCAACTGTAGCAGTAAGTGTGGTTGGTAATTGGAAGGAATAAACACGTGTTGTAGTGTTTCCGTTACTTGGTGTATATTCACCTGTGTGCCAGAATGTAATTCCATCTGATGGGTCAAGTGATAAATGGGTATAATCACCGTATCTGTTGTTACCATCTGATCCCGTTCCTGCATAAGCAATTGTTTCTGTGAACGACATAGTTCCAAGCGGATCAGTTGCCAAACGACCTGTATAAGCTAAACTAGGATAAACTGAAGAACTGGATTTTTCATATGCCATTGCTATACTTCCGTTATCATCCATAGCCATAGATCCAATCCATCGTGTATGCGCATCAGGCATATAGGTACCTTCTTGGTATAAACTCCAGTTTCCTGAGGTTTGATCCTGTCGTAACTCAACCCATTTGATAGTTCTTTGTGTGGAACTGATTTTGATTCCCCAGTTTAATAATATAGTATTGTATCCGGACCACTGCCTGAATTGTGCCCGATAGGTGGCGACACCTCCAATTCCATCCAACATGGCGCTGGTTCCGGGTTGCGTAACATCATTCCAGCTAGAGTTGTAAGACGCGTCGAACGCAGCTGTTGGGATGGTTGGTTTTGCAGTAATGGTAGCTGTTGGAGTTGCACCCCATGTTACAGCCATACTCCACATTTTAACTCCGTCCACTTCACCTGCTCCCCATGCGTTATCGGAATATGCAAAGATAGGACAAGGTGTACCAACTGTCGGTAAACCTGAATCAGCGTATGCTGATAACGGACAATAAAATCCACTGGTAGAACCTGTTGTGAATGTTGCAGTTACTGATCTAGCTGAAGGATTTCCTAAAATCATTTGATCTCTTTCGAATGCATACATTCTTCCCCCTTGGTTAGAAGTCATATAATATCCATCTGCCCAAATAGAGAATTTCAAATAATCCGGAAATTGTGCAGATGTAAATGTATAGACATAATATTGCCCGGTAGGGTCATTCGTTTTTGAAATAGCGATGAAGATTTTTGCAGGTGAACCAAATTGAGAGATGAACCAACGATCAGCATATTTATCATACATTACAATTGGATCTCCTTCACTTGAAACAGCTGGTGACCATAATGAACCTAAATCAACTGTCAACATATTTGCTCCCGTAGATTTATTGAAAACCCGAATAGGTGAAGCATTGATACATTGTACGTAATGGTTTGGTCCGGCTGCCCCTGTTGGATCAGAAGGTCTGTACGGAGATGTTTGACCAGCCCAGTTTTTGATAGGTGCTTTGTTAGCTGGATTACGTGTTCCCATCTGTGTTTGTGCTACACTTGGGTCGTTTCCATATTGATCTCCATCTGCCACACTAAACTCAAATTGTTGAGGATGTCTGCGTTCTCTTTCCAACTCACGGGCAAGTTCTTTGTCTTTTTTTGCCACATATGGATGCTCTTTTGCAATCTCTGATAGTGGTTTCGAAACATGGAAATCTGTACATGTTGTAAAGGTAGATGCACTTTGATTGGGTTGCTCGAGCAGTTGCGAAAATGCTCCCGCAGTTAAGAAAACACCCGAAAGAAATAATGTAAACTTTTTCATAGTTTTAATGTTTTGTAGTTTTGACGCAATGGAAAGGTAAGAAAAAAATTCTGAATAGATTAAATTTTTAACAAATCTGATTTTTTGTTAAAAATAAAACAATCATAAGCAGAGGTATTTTAATACACCTTGCAATATAAACGAAAAATATGAAATAAAGGTTGGAAAATCTTAAAATTCTTTCTCTGAAGTGTTAAAAATCAAACTATTATTTTGAAAGAGCCTCATATAAAATTTCTACGGGATGCTTTGATACTCTTCCAGTTCCATCTGAAATTTGATGTCGGCAACTTGTACCTGAAGCAGAAATTAATGTTGTTTCTTCTTCTTTCCGAATGGATGGGAAAAGCACTAATTCACCTACTTGCATGGAGATTTTATAGTGTTCTTTTTCATAGCCAAAGGATCCTGCCATACCACAACATCCGCTTGGAATGTTCAGAACCGTATAATTTTTTGGTATCGAAAGTATTTTTTTCAAGGGAACCAATGAGGATAATGCTTTTTGAAAACAATGTCCATGCATTCTGATTCTTTCCGATTTATCGGTAAATTGTGATGAGGTGATTTTCCCATTGTCCAATTCATTGGCTAAAAACTCTTCGATGAGAAAGGTTTTTTTGGAAAGTTTTAGGGCAACATGTTTTAGTTCACCTCTGCATAAATCCAGGTATTCATCCCTGAAACTCAATATAGCAGAAGGTTCAATTCCAATTAAAACGTATTTGGAGTCGGCAAAATCTTTCAAGCGACGGACATTTTCTTCCGCTAGTTTTTGAGCTTGTTCCAACATTCCTTTGGAAAGGTAAGTTCTACCACTTTCTACCAATTTTGGAACGATAATTTTATAACCCAAATGATTGAGAAGTTGAACTGTTGTTTTTCCGATGTGAACATCGTTGTAATTCAAAAACTCATCGTTGAAGAGATGAACGGTTCCATTCTTGAAGTTACCTTTTTGTTCATAATTCCTGAACCAACGTTCGAAGGTTTGAGGAGCTAATTTCGGAAGTTTCCTTTCAGTTGAAAAACCACTCATTTTTTTGATCATAGTTCCCATTGGACCAACCATGATTCCATTATACAGCCAAGGTGTTCTGCTGAAGAGTTTATTGATTCGAGTTGTATTTCCAATGATTTTATTTCTCAGTGGAATTCCATTTACTTTATAGTATTGGTAAGCCGATTCAGCTTTTAGTTTGGCAACATCTACGTTCGATGGACATTCAGATTTACAGCCTTTGCAACTCAGGCACAAATCCATTACATCAAGAATCTGTTTGTTGTCAAAAGGATTTGCCTTTTCCGAATGGGTAATTGTTTCTCGTAAAATATTGGCTCTGGCTCTTGTTGTATCTTTTTCATTGCGGGTTGCCATGTAACTTAAACATCTAATCGATAATACCCCTGCTGGAGAAATTGTTTTTATAGATGT
>CAIUKX010000619.1 GCA_903899795.1 uncultured Flavobacteriales bacterium | reverse complement strand
CGGCCAGCAAATTGTTCATATCGTTATTGGATCGAGACAGTTCTGTCAGTTTGGCTTGCAGTTCGGAGTTGACAGTGCCCAGTTCTTCATTAACAGATTGTAATTCTTCTTTGGACGTTTCCAGTTCTTCATTGGTTGATTGCAGTTCTTCATTAACGGATTGCATTTCTTCATTTGAAGACTTTAACTTTTCATTGGCACTTTCCATTTCCTCATAAAAGTTTTGTATAAATTCTTCTTTCAAGGCTAATTCTTTTTTAAGCTCGGCTATTTGGAAATCTTTATTTTTTGTAGACTTTACTTCTGAAGTTTCTGAAGTTTCTGAAGTTTCTGAAGTTGTTGAGCTTTCAGTGCCTGGCTTTTCCTCAAGGGTAATTAGGTAAATAGAACCTAGATCCGCTCGGGTGGAAGGGGGAGAAATGGGTCGTATACTATAATCGACGGATATAAAGTGGTTATTGAACTTTACTTGCACATTCGAGCAATAAACAATACTTGATGTTTTTATTGCTTTACGCAGACTGATAGACAGGCTATTTCTTAAGCCTTCACGGGCCATTTTGTGAATATTATTGATTCCCGATTCTCCAGGCGCAGGTTCTAGGAACATGCCAGAGCGTCCATGCAAATAGAGTATATCGCCTTGCGCATTAACGAGAACACTGGTGGGAACAATGTCTTCCAATAGCACTTTTTCAGTAATCTCGCGCAGTGATGTTCTGAGGGAAAAGGTTTTGCTATCGGTCGTCTTCGAGTGTTCTAGATCTAAAGTTAAGGTGCTTGGCGTAAAATCAAGACTCAGTGTTTTAGAGGCGCTTTTGTTAAGAGAAATGGTTGTTTGATAAATTTTGGCTTTGGCGTCAAGGGTCTTGAAATTATCAGTGTAATTACCGATAGTTTCAGCGCTGCCTAAAAACAAAATGCCCCCTGGCACCAGTGAATAATGGAACAATGGTATTATTTTGTTTTGTAATTTGTTATCCAAGTAGATGAGCAGGTTACGGCAACTGATCAAATCCATTTTTGAGAAAGGGGGGTCTTTAATGATGCTATGTTCAGAAAAGACGATCATGTCTCGGATATTTTTTTTAATACGGAAGTGGGTATTGTTAGGTTCTAAAGAAAAAAAACGCTCGATACGTTTCGGGGAAACATCAAGAGCAATAGCCGTCGGATAGATTCCGAATCTGGCCACGTTAATCGCGTTGCGGTCGATGTCGGTGGCGAAAATTTGTATTTTATAGTTTTGTTCATGCAGATCCATGTATTCTCGAATAAGAATGGCAATGGAGTAAGCCTCTTCCCCAGTCGAACAAGCGGGGGTCCAGATGCGAATGGTCTTGTCTAGTGATTTTTTAGTAAAAAGCGCTGGGATAATCTTTTTTTCAAGCGCTTCAAAGGCATGGGCATCTCGAAAAAAATTGGTTACACCAATTAACAATTCGTTAAACAGGTAATCGATCTCGTCTGAATTGGTTTGTAAATACTTAACATAAGAATCAATAGAATCTATTTTTTGCACCAACATGCGACGTTCAACGCGACGTGAAATGGTGTTTGATTTGTACAGGGAAAAGTCATGGCCGGTGTGATGACGCAATAGAATAAAAATTTTATTCATGTTGTTTTCGTTTAATGGCAACTCTTTTATTGTCTTGAAGGGGTGAATAAAAGCCTGTTTGACATAATTTATGATCTGGGCGGCCATTTTTTGAGGGGGTAGT
>CAIUKX010000618.1 GCA_903899795.1 uncultured Flavobacteriales bacterium | reverse complement strand
TCACACCTCCTACTACGGCCTAAACAATTATCTTTACTTATTATCAACAATGCCGGGTCTTTTACATGTAGTAATTGTGTATAATAAGCAAAATACATTTGGCCTACAAAAGGATGCAAATCTTTTATCCAAATTGCTCGCTTCTGCAGGTCGCACAATTGGTCAATCAATTGGACAAGTAAAACATGTAGATGTTCGTGAACCGCCGAGTGTATGTGATCTTTGTATTCATTTAGAAATCCCTCAACCTATATGGTTCCAATGGGCTACATATAATGTAATACTTGTTAATAATGAATGGTGGCTAAAATCTTGGAATGGCTACCTCGAACAATTTGATGTTGCAATGTTTCGTGATACTTATGGTATGGAAAAATCAGTGTCAACTTCACCCCTCTTAGTTTCCTGGTGTACTGATATTGTTTCAAAAGATACTAAGAAGAAAGGTCTAGTATGGTTTCTAGGTGGATCAATAAACAAGCGTGCCGCTGCTGAAGTATTCTTACCTTTATGGAAAGATTCGTATCCTAGTATAAATGTATTTACCACAACAGAACTTTCTGTAAAAGTGTCTTCAACTGTACATATTCATGTTGGCTTTCTTCCTGAAGCAGAGAAACAACGTGCATCACATGAGGCTCTAGGACACATTTGTCTAAGTCGTGCCGAATCTTTCGGCTATACTGCAATGGAGGCCGAATCATATGGCGGTTGGATGTTACTTAATACTCTTCCTTGTTATGTGGAGTCTTATGGTTCAACTAACTCATCACAAGTTTCATGGATTAAAACTGAGATTGATGAGAATGGATTTGCACAGTTTGATATTGCATCTTGTTCTGATCAACTCGATACGGCGCTTACTTCACTTAAAAACTTTACTCTACCTTCACATGCACAAACATTGGCAAAAATAAAAGAACGAAAAGATGCATGTATAAAAGGACTTGGACAAATGTTGCAAATGTGTTTAGATAGTACTCGTGAAAAACTTCCCAAACAAATGCCTCCGTTAATTGCGGCAGATAATTGCCCGTTTATAAGTATTATAACTCTTGTCTATAACCGTCCTAAATTTATTGAAAATGCTTGCATAAATTTATTAAGTACTGATTATCCGAAAGAGAAGATTGAGTGGATTGTTATTGACGATTCTGAACCTGATCAGAGTCCCAGTAATCGTGTAATACATTTTCAAGATAAATTCGCAGGAATTGTAACTTATATTCCTCTTGTTAAAAAGACACCTATTGGTGCAAAGCGTAATATTGCAATTGAAAAGGCGAAACATTCCATTCTTCTCATGATGGATGATGATGATCATTATCCATCAACAAGTTTTCGTCGTCGTGTTGCTTATTTACTAAAAGGACGTCGTGAATATGGTTGTGCTGTTTGTACAACGATTGCCATGTACGATCTACAAACAGGAATTAGTGCTGTTAATGTTCCTCCGTATACCTTATCACTAGGGCAACGTTGCAGTGAGGCTACATTAACCTTTACAAGAGATTTTTGGAAGGCTCGTAAGTTTGATCCTATTGATGTTGCTGAGGGTGAGAATTTTCTTTCTGGTCGTGAACATGCAGTGGTTGAAATGCCTCCTCAACAAATTATTGTAGCCCTTTCACATGGAACAAATACTTCACAGCGTAAGAGCCCTGAAGGAAAGCCTGGATGTTTCTGGGGATTTCCTCGTGAATTATTAGAATTTCTTCATGGACTTATAGGAATTAAAGTCGAAGAGGATACTACTTCTTCTTAAAAAATAGGGTGTCAAGAATTTCCTTCCACCGTCCTAAAATAACAGGTTTATTTTGATCTAACCAATATAATCTATCAAATCTCTGTGTGTCTTCAAATGTTGTTAGCATCTGAATACAACCTTCAAATGAATCATAATAATACATATATGGATATAAATAAAAATCCGCTTTATCTAACCAACTATCAATTTCTTCCTCTGTACCAACATATAAGTCATTATTTGAATATATAGATATAAAATCCATCTTTGCTTCTATAATACATTGTTTATAAAAACGTTTTGTAGGAAAAAATAAGGGTACTCCAGCCCAGAATTGTTCAAAAATACTCATTGTACTCATTTCATATGGACAATGAACAATACCTTTATATGAACATAATTCTTGCCAAGAATATCCTTTTGCAGGTTTATCAACTATAATAGGTGATTCAGGAAATAACAAAGAATTTCCTGAAATTACAAATGTTGATTTTGTAGGTTTATGAATAGAATTTGTATATTGGCATAATG
>CAIUKX010000617.1 GCA_903899795.1 uncultured Flavobacteriales bacterium | reverse complement strand
TTGTTTATTGATGAGATTCATACCTTGGTTGGAGCTGGTGGCGGTGAAGGCGCTATGGATGCAGCAAACATTTTGAAGCCTGCTTTAGCGAGAGGTGAATTGAGAGCTGTTGGAGCCACAACATTGAATGAATATCAAAAATACTTTGAAAAAGATAAAGCACTTGTACGACGTTTTCAAACAGTGTTAGTCGATGAGCCTACAACAGAAGATGCTATCTCAATTCTTCGCGGAATTAAAGAGAAATATGAAAATCACCACAAAGTTTTGATCAAAGATGAGGCGATCATCGCTGCTGTTGAATTATCACAGCGATATATTACGGATCGCCAGTTGCCCGATAAAGCGATTGACTTGATCGATGAAGCTGCTTCTAAAGTTCGAATGGAAATCAACTCAAAGCCGGAAGAATTGGATGAGTTGGAAAGAAAGATCATGCAATTGGAAATTGAGCGTGAAGCAATCAAACGCGAAGATGACCAAAAGAAATTATCAACGCTGGAGAAAGATTTGTCTGTTTTGAATGAGCAACGCGATATCTTCAAAGCGAAATGGCAGGCAGAACGCGATGTAGTTGACTCAATTCAAAAACTGAAAGAAGAAATTGAGAATTTTAAACTACAGGCAGATCAAGCGGAACGTGCTGGTGATTACGGATTGGTAGCTGAAATTCGTTACGGAAGAATCAAACAGGCAGAGGAAAGTTTGGAATCGACCAAAGCAAAATTACTGGAAATGCAAACTCATTCCAAAATGATCAAGGAAGAAGTAGATGCAGAGGGAATTGCAGAAGTTGTTTCCAAATGGACAGGAATTCCAGTCAATAAAATGATTGAAAGTGAAGTTTCAAAACTCTTGCGTTTGGAAGAAGAATTGTCGAAACGTGTTGTTGGTCAACATGAAGCCATTGAAGCTATTTCAGACGCAGTAAGAAGATCACGTGCTGGACTTCAGGATGCGAGAAAACCAATTGGTTCATTCATCTTTTTAGGAACTACCGGTGTTGGGAAAACCGAATTAGCAAAAGCATTGGCTGAATATTTATTCAACGATGAAAATGCAATGACTCGAATAGATATGAGTGAATATCAGGAGAAACATTCTGTAAGCCGTATGGTTGGTGCTCCTCCGGGATATGTTGGTTACGAGGAAGGTGGACAGCTTACGGAAGCAGTGAGACGTCGTCCCTACTCGATTATCCTGTTGGATGAAATCGAAAAAGCGCATCCAGATGTTTTCAATATTTTATTACAGGTATTGGATGACGGTCGTTTGACGGATAACAAAGGTCGTGTTGTGAACTTTAAAAACACAATCATCATCATGACTTCCAATTTAGGATCGAATATCATTCATGAAAAATTTGATAATATCAAACCGGCAGAAATAGAACGAGCAACTGAAAAAGCGAAATTCGAATTGATGGAGTTGTTGAAGCAGACTATTCGTCCTGAATTCTTGAACAGAATCGATGAAACGATCATGTTTATGCCGTTGACGAAAGAAGATGTAAAACAAATTGTTAGCATTCAGTTTAATAATTTGAAGAAAATTTTGAAAGAAAGAGATATTAATCTTGTTGTAACGGATGATGCTTTTGATCACATTGCTGAAGTTGGTTACGATCCGTTTTTTGGAGCAAGACCTGTGAAAAGAGTGATTCAAAGAGAAGTGTTGAATGAACTTTCTAAAGCACTTTTAGCAGGTAAAGTAGATACCAGTTCAAATGTTGTGATGGATATTTTCGATTCCAAAATTGTATTCAGAAAACCTATTACTGAAAAAGAAGAAGTACACTAAAATAAATCTCAATTGATTGAAGGCCATTCGTCGTATGATGAATGGCTTTTTTTTATCTGATTACCATCATGTTTTTGTGGATTTACACAAGGTAAATTTGTGAGTATAAATTAAAAACTTAGAAATTATGAAAGCAAGCGTAGCAGTTTACAATTCACACGATGATGCAATTCATGCATTAACTGAATTAAAAGAAAATGGTATTAACATGAAAAATGTATCCGTTGTCGGACAAGCCAGCATTGAGGACGATCATATCAAATTAAGATCAAACGCACCGTTAATTGCTAGTCCATTATTGGCCGGTTCAGTATTGGGGACAACTTTGGGATTATTGACTGGAATTGGGATTTTTACGATTCCAGGACTTGGAGTAATTTTTGGAGCAGGTGCTCTTATCGGTACTTTAGGTGGCTTTGAAGTCGGAGCAATAGCTGGAGGCTTTGCATCCATGTTGTTGGCATTGGGAATTCATAATGATTATGCTGTCAAATATGAAGAACATATTAAAAATGGAAAGTTTTTGGTGATCCTGAAAGGAACAGAAGAAGAGATTGAAAAAGCAAGTGAGATTTTAGATCATGAGCATGCTGAATACCTAGAACATTGATAAAAATTAATCAAACATTTTTATTAAAATAATAATAAATCCCCTGAAAGCTGTACCTTTGCCCCCGATTATTAATAATTAGTATACAAAGGGATGAGTACAGCTTTAGGAAATCATATTCTTGTTGAGTTTATGAATTGCGATCCGCACATTATGAATGATGTGGCGGCTATTGAGAAAGACATGGTTACTGCTGCGCAAAAAGCAGGTGCTACGGTTATTAACTCGACATTTCACCATTTTTCACCTTACGGTGTTTCTGGTGTTGTGGTGATTCAGGAAAGTCACCTTGCTATACATACATGGCCGGAATATGGTTATGCAGCAGTGGATTTATTCACGTGTGGTGAAATGGATGCTTGGATTTCTTTTGACTGGTTGAAAGAAGCTTTCGGTGCGAAATCCTATTCAGCAATAGAAATGAAACGTGGTTCTGTTAACTTGTTGACAAGAAACGATTTCGATATGACTACAATGCGTCAAAAAGCGAGCGAGTGGGCAAATCCGGATTTCTACACACGAAATGTCTGGTTCACTGATAAAGATGAAAACCAAGCTCTGTCTTTACGATTTACAGGAGAAGTTTTCTTTGATGTACAGTCACCATACCAACGTGTTCGAATCATTGAGTCATACAAATACGGTAAAATGTTGGCGTTGGATGATATGGTAATGACCACAATCGAAGATGAATTTCACTACCATGAAATGATTTCTCACCCGGCAATGTTTACACACGGAAATGCTAAAAATATTTTGGTAATCGGTGGTGGTGACGGAGGATCCGTAAGAGAAATTCTTCGACATGAAAGCGTAGAAAAAGTGACAATGGTTGAAATTGATGGTGAAGTAATTAAAGCTTGTAAAGAACATTTACCGACAATA
>CAIUKX010000616.1 GCA_903899795.1 uncultured Flavobacteriales bacterium | reverse complement strand
GTCTAATTTAGACAGCTTTTTTTATTTTATACTATGTAAGTGTTTTTATTTGTCTTTTGTTGGAGCTACTTTTTCTGTAGAACCTGTAGAACCTGTTGGAGCTACTTCAGGAGCTGGCGTCAAAGGTGGGGCAGTAGCTGGATCAAAGTCCATTGATAATACTTTTCCTTCGGTACGTCTGTTTAATTGATGTAATTTCTCAAATTTGGCTTTATTTGTTTTTTGGAATTGGTTGATATAAGCTTCAGTTAAAGTTATTGTTTCACCAGTAGCTGGATCTACCCATTTAGCTGGTTCTTTTTCACCTTTTCCAACCGGAACTAATCTGCGAGGATCGATTCCTTTTTCAGTCACTAAATAACGCACACATTCTTTTGCACGATTCTCAGATAAAATTTGATTTTTTTCGTCAGATCCTCTTGAATCCGTATGTGAACTAAGTTCCAAAATCATACCTGGGTATTTGGTAAGAAGATTGTAGACATAGTTAAGTGAATCTTTTGAGTTAATCGTTGAGTCAACCAATAAAGTATATTGTGCAAACGGATAACGTACTTCTGGTAAACGAATCGGATCAGCTTTGATTGGTACTAATTCCAATTCAATTACAAAACTTTGATTTGAAGTCAAGCCTTGAGTTGTAAATTGAGCTCCTTTCTTGTCAACTAAATAACCATCTTTTCCAATTGCGATAGAGAAAGCCATATTTTCAGGGATATAACGATCACCATTTGGTCTTTTATCCCAAAGGATAGAACCATCAGCTTTTGTGTAACCTTCCCATGAATTTGCAGCGTCTGGTCCTTTTACTGTTACTTTTACATCTGGTATTCTGACATCTTTTTTACTGAATTCACTTACAATTACTCTTAAATCAAACAAGTTTGGAGGAAGATCATATGAATAAATATCAGCATCATTTTTCCCATTTGGATTTTTTCTCTCAGATGTAAAAAATCCTTTTTTGTCAGTGTACTCGATCAATGCATAATCATTGTTTTCCGAATTGATAGGATAACCAACATTTTGTGGGTTTTCCCATTTGTATTCACTTCCTACTTTTTTGGCTACGAAAATATCCAAACCACCTAATCCGACATATCCATTGGATGCGAAGTAAAGATTTCCGTTTTTTGCAAAAGTAGGGAAAAGTTCATCACCCGGAGTATTGATTTCTGGTCCAAGGTTTACAGGAATTGTCCAAGCTTCTTTCTTTTTGTCAAAAGTAGTATACCATAAATCTCTACCACCAAAACCACCAGGTAAATCAGAAGCAAAGATCAAATATTTTCCATCCTCAGATGCACATGGATGTCCAACACTAATTGTATCATTTGGGGTTAATAATACTTTTGTTGGTGCATTCCACTCACCCTTTCCTTTTGCTTCAGAAACCCAGATTTCACAACCTAAATTTTTCTTTTTCTCATTTGGGCAACGGGTGAAAAACATCATTTTGTAACGACTGTCAAAACATACAGCTCCTTCATTATCAACTGTGTTTATCTCACCTGATGTAACTAGTTTTGGTTCGCCCCAATGCCCTTTTTTATCTAATTCCGACTCCCAAATATCAGTGTAACTTTCACCGCTACGTGGGTCAGTATCGGATCCGATTCCTCCTGTACGATTTGTTGTGAAGTATAATTTTGTTGTTTTTTGATCACTAAACATTGGTGACATATCAAAACCACCTTTATTAAGTGAAGTTTGATTTTCGATAATGTGTGGTGTTTTGTTTTCTTTAAATTCTTTTATGGCTTTGCAAGAAGCGATACCAACATCACCTCTAGGATCTGTAGGATTCAATTCTTTATATAATGAATAATTTTTACTCGCTTTGTCAGTTTCACTCATCATTCGAAGAACGTCACCATTGTATAAATATACCTGTGGGCGAACCAGTTGATAATCTAGTAACATAGCACGATCATACCATTCATTTGCTTCTTTAATCATTTCCGTCATACGGTAACTCTCTGCAATTTTGAATGCTAATTCCCCTTTTTTTGCTTTTGCTTTTGCTCCTTTTCTAGAAATTTTATCGTAGGCAGCTTTCATTTCAGGAATTCCTGTTCCATAATTTTGTCCTTTATAAGCATTTTCAGCTTTTAGAACAATTTTTTGAGAGTAGGTAGTACCTGTAAGACAGATTAGAAATGAGAAAAGAAGAATTTTATGGCTCATATTATTCATATTTATGCAAAGTCGGTGACGAAGTAACAAATAATTTTTTTTATAAACAAGATATTTTTGGATTCTTACCATGATGGTCATAATAAATTTAGCTACGTAAAATTACTTACTAAAAATGAAATAGTTTATTGAATTTTTAAAAATTTGTTTATTTTTTGAGTTTTTATTTATTAAGCTATTCATTATTAGAAGTGTATGACTTCCATTTTGATAGTATTTTTTCAAATCC
>CAIUKX010000615.1 GCA_903899795.1 uncultured Flavobacteriales bacterium | reverse complement strand
TTCGATTCACAAAAGCAGAATGCTGTTCCTTGTGTTGTGAACTGGATAAATAAGCTCCTCCTAAATCCACTGCAAAAGCAACGGTGACAACACCATTTTTTGAATCAATAATTTTCGCGTAACCATCGAATAGTTTTTCACCTAATTCCTTTATTTTTCCTTGTGTTACTGTGAATTCTCCTTTGGATGAATTGTATTTTCCTCCCCAATCCTTCATTTCATCTTTGATTTTTTTCTCTACGAAATCAGAAGTTGTATAGGGAATTGTTACCACATAGGCATTTTTACTGCCGGCATTGAAAGGAACGCTTCGTTCATCCACTTTAACTTCCTGTGAAAATAGGGGTAGGGAAAGGCATACTGTAACCAGTGTAAATAGGAATTTCATAGTTATTTGTTTTAGTTTATATCCATCGAAAGCATCGCTTTCTCTTTTACAAAAAAAAGTGGGTGTCGAGCAAAGGCCCAACACCCAAATTATATGTATGATTGAAATGAGGTTTTACCACTCATCATCTTCGTCTGCTTCAAATTGTGTATTTCGCTTTCCACCACCACTTGGTTTCCAATCATCAAAGTCATCATCCAGATCAAATCGAGGACTTTTTCCACTTTTTTTATAAGCTTCCATGGAACCTTTCTTTTTCTTTTCCTTTTTACGGCCTTCCGATTGTGAGGATTGAGATGCTAATTTAGCAAATTCTTCCGGAGTAATGGTTGGTGCAGGAGGAGTTCTCGGGGTTTCAGGTTTTTGCTGATAAGGTTGAAAAGGTTTTCGTTCACCCGGAGGAGAGAAGCTTGGTCTTTGTCCCGGATTAGCATCTCGAGGAGGACGGCTTTCTCTGGGTTCTGCCTCTTTTACCGAGATAGGTCGCCCGTTCAATAAAGAGTTGTCCAACGCTGAAATAGCATTTCTCGCTTCCGCACTGTCTTCCATTTCCACAAAACCAAATCCTCTGGATTTCCCAGTTTCGCGATCCATCGCAACAGTTGCTTTCAGTACTCGCCCGTATTGTTCAAAAGTACCTTTTAATTGCTCGCTCGTAATACCAAAATCTAATTTGGCTACAAAAATACTTGTCATAATTCTAAAAAAAACGCTTCGGTTACCCGATTTTTAAAGTGTTTATAATGATCTAATTAATATATACGTTGCTACGAAAATAAACATTTTTTACATACATCCTAATTTCAGGGCGTTTTTTTGAGTAAATCCCGGATTTCAGTCAACAATTCTTCCTCTTTATTCAAAGCTGGAAGATCGTTTTTCACTTCTTCGTCCTTCTTTCTTTTGGTGGCTTTATTGATGCTTTTTATGATTAAAAAGAGGATGAATGCGGTTAACAGAAAGTTGATCACAGCAGCCAGGAATTTTCCAATTTTGATCGTTTTACCAGCACCGATTCCCCAATTCTGTAGATCTTCTACATGAGCCGTTTTCATGGCGGGAGCAAGGATCATTGGGGTAATTACATCTGTAATCAAGGAGGTGACAATTGCACTGAAAGCAGCACCAATAATAACTCCAATAGCGAGGTCTACCACATTTCCCCGCATGATAAATGTTTTAAATTCTTTAAGCATAGATTTTTGATTTTAGATTATACGACTTTGAAAGGTTGCCGGTGTATAAGCGAACGGCTCAAGGTTAATTCATCAGCGTATTGCAATTCGGAACCGATTGAAACGCCTCTCGATAGTGTAGTGACTTCAATTTCAAAAGGTGCTATTTTTTTGTATAAATAATAATTGGTTGTGTCACCTTCCATCGTAGCACTTAGTGCAAAAATAATTTCTTTCACGGTTTGAGTCTGTAACTTTTCAATCAAAGGAAGAATGTTTAAATCTCCGGGGCCAATTCCATCCATTGGGGAAATAATTCCTCCCAAAACATGGTAAACTCCACTGTAAGATTCTGTCGCTTCAATCGCCAAAACATCCCGAATGTCTTCAACGATACAGATTTGTTCGTGATTGCGTTTTGGATTCGAACAAATAGTACAAACAGGTAAGTCGGATACATTACCGCAGGTAGAACATTTTTTG
The DNA here is from genome assembly GCA_903899795.1 of uncultured Flavobacteriales bacterium. Taxonomy (GTDB): domain Bacteria; phylum Bacteroidota; class Bacteroidia; order Flavobacteriales_D; family Crocinitomicaceae; genus CAIUKX01. The sequence goes on along the minus strand of CAIUKX010000615.1, from coordinate 918 downwards.
ACATTTTCCTTCATGGTAGTGAATGAAGAAGCAAAGCGGTCAACTTCTTCGTTGGATCGGTTTAACAGGTTTAATACCAATCTCAAAGCTGTTCGTTTCCCAATTCCAGGAAGGGAAGACAGCTGTTCAACTGCTTCTTCAATGTATTTTGACGGAATGTTCATGGGACAAATTTACGGAAATCAAAGCATCGCTTTTGGAGGAATTTAAGATAATATTAACAATTTGTTTTTCGTTTCCTTCGTCAAAAAATAGCTATTTTTGCCCCGTGAAACAGGAAATTATTGAATTTGATTTAGCAGGCTTGACGCTTCAGGAACCAATGGCATTGATTACCAATTGGATGATGGCTGCTTTTTGTTTGTATGCCTACTTGAAGCTACGTCACGCAACAAGAGTCGATAGCATCTGGTGGAAACGTTTTTTCTTCTTTTTCACGATTTCAGCTTTTTTTGGTGGAACTGGCCATCTTTTTTTTAAATACTATGATATTCCGGGTAAATTTCCGAATTGGATTACAGCGATCGTTTGCGGATATTGTGCAGGAAAGGCAATGTTGTACAATCTGAAAGAATCCAAATGGCAAAATTTTCTTACTGCTTTTCTACCTCTAAAAGGAATTGTCTTATTGGTACTTGCGCTTGTTTATCAAAAATTCATTTTTATTGCTGTTGATGCGATTTTAACCTACATCATTTATTGCGGAATACTGGGGTATCAACTTGCTAAAAGAGGGGAGAAGGTGTTTAATTACATGCTGTACGGCGTCCTGATTTGTTTGCCATCTGTGTTTATTTTTCTTTTGAAGCTTAGTCCGCATCGTTGGTTGAATAAGGACGATCTTAGTCATTTACTGATGTTGGGATGTTTAATTTATTTCTTTATTGGGGCTTATAAGCGGGAGTATTTAAAATCCAT
>CAIUKX010000614.1 GCA_903899795.1 uncultured Flavobacteriales bacterium | reverse complement strand
AAAATTTTATTATACATCAATTTTATCAAGGTTTTTGATGGTTGTTGTCAAGTCGATAATGTACAAGATTCCGTTTTGATCTACTTTGACAATGTTCGTGTCTTCAGCAACGAATTGAATTTTGTCGTACAAGGCTTCAATGATAATTTTCCCCTCTTTATTTTTTACGCCGCATTTTCCGTCAAGACAAAATACGCTGTAGTTTTCAATGGTATAGCTGATAGGTTCTTTTAAGTCATTTTTCAGCAGGGTTTGCGTCATTAAATCATACATCAGGAATGTATTGTTCTTTTTGATATATCCGTAATGATCGATAATAAAATCATAGGCAATCTTATAATTTATCGGAGAAAAAGAACTTTGTTCCATTTGATCATAATTCCAACTGTACCACTTTCCATTTTTTCTGCCGATCATGGTTTTGAAATAATCGTTGTTGTGATTCACGCATTCAATGACTTCAAAATCACAAGGTGCAATGAGTTTTCCAGAAGGATGGTAAAATCCTTTTTTTCCGTAACTGTAGACGAGGTAACCTTCAATTCGAAAACCATGGTCGTACAAATAATCAATTTTTTCATAGAGTGGTGGGACGATTTCCCCTTGACGGAGACTGATTAACCCTTTATTTTTTCCATCGTAAACGGTATAAAGTCTGTCACCTTCTATTGCTTCAAGATCTGAATCTTCAACTTTGGTGTATTTGATCGGAATTAAAGTGTCTCCTAGGGAGTTAATAATTCCAAATAGTTTCTTTTTGTTTTGAACAAGGTATTTTCCTGTTATGTCTGTGAATTCAATGCTTTTATATATGGGAGGTACTTTTTCAACCGTTATCTCGTATGGAGGGAAGGCTGAAAAACTGGAGATTCCATATAATCCTTTTTTCTTGGTGAAAAAATCATCAGCTGAAAATTGATAGAATTTCTTTCCTTTAATCGTGATAAAGTAATCGGTTGAATCTTCACCTGTTTTTGTGTAAAGAATATCTAAAACAGGATCGTATGCAAAAGGTAGTTCTGTCTTAGAAAAAACAGGAGTCTGATCACCGTTGTAGATGTTGATATATCCAATCAGATTGTTTTTGTAGACATTGATTACTTCGTCAACTCCACTATTTTGACTGATTGAGTCATATTGAGCGTGGATGATAGTGCCGTTGATACAAATCAAACCGTATTTTTTGTCTGAATTTTGTGTGTATAAAAAATCATATAAAAATCGCTTGAAAAGTCCATCTGGAGCTAAGTCTTCATTATTGATCAAAGATTTTAATATGTCTTGATCTTTAATTTGTGAAGAAGGTGCAATAGTTTTTTCTCTCAATTTCAGAACAGGTACTTGTTTGATTTCATACAATTCGTAATAAGGGTCGTCTTTCTTCTGAACCCTGATCAAAGGTGAATAGTACAAATCATCAATATAACTGTATTCAAGCGGTGTGCCCTCTTTTAAACCTTTGACATAGAAGCCACTCATATAAGTTGTTGTATCCGTATAGATATAGAGAATATCTTTGAAGAAATAATTGTAAACTCTTTGGACATATGGATAGGATTTTATCCAAGGAGAAATTCTTTTTTGTTCAGTAAGTGAATACAATGCATAATGATTTTCATCTGTTTGTTCTACTGGTTGTTTGATGATTAAGAAAGGTTCACTGATTTCAGTTTCTATCGGGTAAATATACCCATCATTGCCATACGCATCAGACACTTCCATATAGGGGTGTATGCAAGAAAAGGAATCAATTACAATTAAATGATCATTCAGCAGATAACTTTTTCCATTGCTTTTTGTGGCAATATTCCAATCTAGAAATTTGGTGATTGAATTGTAGTCAGTTCGTGTAATTGAAAAATCGGGATTGATGTAGAATATTTTATCATTTTTAATGACTTGAAATCTGCTTGTGGTGCTGTTGTTTTCTTCATAGGTAAAGGTTTCGATATAGTTATCGAAGTATTCTTCAGAAATCAAATTACCGTTTAACTTTGCAAACCGAATGGTATCCGATTTAAAATAATCACCATCTAAAATGCTGTTTAGTTCAGACTCTTCTTCATTTTCTTGTTTGTATTTATAGAGTGCATAAATAAAATCACATTCTTTTCCATCGATTTCATAGTGATAAAAAACCGATGTGTTGATTTGCTGATAAATTGGATCGATGACCCAGCCTTTGTCGTAATGATAAATCCCAAATTTGCTGTTTTTTGGAACGATGGCAGTTCTGGAAGGTTGGTATAGGCTATTATAATTGACTGGAGTGTAGGATTCTTGTGAAATTAATTTTCCGAGATAGTAAATGTCCCACGTGTTATTGTTATTCTTAGCTGAGATAAATCCATCAGCTTCTTTTAAATCGATATATTTTGCAGGGATTTCATTTGAATTATTCGAGTATATAAAACCTGTTTTATTATCCGAATAGGTGTAAAATCCATTGTTAGCGGTTTTAAGACTGGAATATAAAGGTTTGATAAGGAATTGTCCGTTGGTTTTTATTAGGCCTGCTTTACCATTTTTTACTACATAAGAAATATCGTTTACAAAAGGTTGAGCATTATCAAATTGCGGAGAAATTTTCCAGTTTCCGGTTGAATCGATGAATCCCCAGCTTCCTTCTGATTTTACAAGTGCAAGTCCATTGGTGAAAAAACAAGCATAGTCGTATTTGGGGGTAATAACTTCCTTGTTTTTATCTTTGAAGCCATATTTCCCGTTTTTTTCAAAAGGGACAAGACTTTGGCTGATGACCATTGATTGAAAAAATAAGACACCTAGTAGTATAAGGTAAAATCGAATCATATTTAGTTTTTGTTGGTTAACAAATATAAAAAAATAATTGGATTGTATTTTCCAGGTAATAAGTGATTTCGGTCATTGGAAAATGATTAGAGGTATTCAAAAACGTGGAGGTGATTTTTAGAAATATATTTGTAATTTTATGCACGAAAATTCGTTCCGAATATCGAAGGCCGAAAGGTTTGATGAATAATTGAAAACATGAAAGAGCCATTATTATTGAAAATTGGGAGAGCACTTGATAATGATGTGATTCTCAATATTCCATTTATTTCTGATTATCATTTAGAAATTTTTCAAGATCCCGAGGGAAATGTTTTCATGACAGATTTAAATTCTGCGAATGGAACTTTTGTGAATGGTAAACGATTGAACGGTTTTATTATGTTGCAGCCTAAAGATGAAGTTTTTTTAGGGAATGGATTTAAAATGCATTGGGAGCAATTATTGGTGAATCCTAAAGCGGCTCCAACTGAACCACAAAATTCAAAAGTCACAGTAGATAAAGAACCTAAGAAATATGTTGATGCTTTTGCTTCTCTGAAAGAGGAGAAAAAACAACAACAAGAAAAGCAGACTCAAAAAACACCGAAAGTCAAAAAATCTTTTTTTCAAGAAAATAAAGATGTCATTATAATATGGGGACTTATTTTTGCGTTCATAGTATATTGGTATTTTAGAGTTAGCTAGTAACTAAGGAATAATTCATTAATTTTTTTACACGTTTATTCTATTATTTAAGAAAGAAACTTTTTTTATTTAAAAGTTTTTACGTAAATTTACGTAGTTGATTTTTTAGATTCAATGTAAATAAGAGAGTTTACTATATTTTAATCTACTTTTAAAGCGCAGCAGTGATGAAATTAATATTGGGTTTATTGTTTGTTGTAAATTGCTTTGTGAGCCTTGCTAGCTTGTCTATCGAAGGGTATTATCAAGGTAAAAATTTATATGTTCAAAGTTCTCTTTGTGACGATGGTTTTGGTTATTGTGCAACCAAGGTTACTGTCAATGGAAATATTGCTCCAAGTCAAACCGGTGGAGGTGCTTTCGAAATTAATTTAACGAATTTTAATTTTAGAATAGGTGAGCCTTTATTTGTTGTGATTGAACATAATGACGGTTGTAAACCAAAAATTATTAATCCTGAAGTATTGTTGCCAAATAGTACCTTTGAAGTAAAGGAGATCAAATGTTCCAATACAGGAAAATTAACGTGGTCTACCATTGAAGAATCTGGGAAATTGACATATCAGATTGAACAATACAAATGGAACAAATGGATTGTAATCGGTGAAGTAGCCGGACAAGGAAAAGGTGTAAAAACAGACTATGTTTTTAACGTTATACCTCATTCAGGAGAGAATAAAGTTCGTGTGTCACAAACAGATAATACAGGCAATAAAAGAGCTTCAAAAGAAGTTAAATTTGTTTCTACAGCAGTAAATGCACCATCTATTGTTTCTGACAACAAATATAAATCCATCAAATTTGTTTTTAATGGAGAGAAGGTTGAAACAAAATACGAGATATACGATGCTTTTGGAAATATCCTTAAAAAAGGTATGAACAATGAAGTTGACTTTTCTGATCTCTCCAAAGGGATTTATTATGTCAACTACGACAATAAAAATGAGAAGATCGTAAAGGAATAATTAAAAAAAAGATAAAATCGGGAAACGTTCACAGTTTGTGAGCGTTTTTTTGTTTTGGTCTATTTTTTCAGAGCTTGAATTCGTTTGATTGTTTCAGTTACGTAAGCTTGAAATTTGTCAGGTGTATATTCTTTTAAGCAAGTAATATACAATTTGACAAAATAATTATCTACAACAAATAAGTAACAGAAAATCTGGAATCCGTAGGGCTCCATCATTTTGGAATATACTTTACTTCCGGCATAAACGGCAAATGCATCTGCACCATCGTATTTGACACCCGGTAGTTTTATTTTGTCTCCAAATTCAGAATTTAGACCCAAGTATTTCTTATTGAATTTCATCGCGTCTTTATGTGAGTCAAATTTTAGACGGATGTCATAAAACTGCATCACGTGCTTTACCGAATCATCTATATCGGACCAGATATGTCTCCAGGATGTCGAATTTGCTAATTGCATGTATTTT
>CAIUKX010000613.1 GCA_903899795.1 uncultured Flavobacteriales bacterium | reverse complement strand
TCGGAGATTGCCTTAACAGCTGCTTCGATTCCGTATTTGATATCCATTGGCTGAGCGCCATCAGGATTTTTTTATGCCCACTAACGTTTATTCCCCTAAGAATAGAAATGTATGTTTTCATGTTTCATCATTTGAACGAAGTAAATGTATCAAATTCAGATTACACAGCAGAATATCTCTCCATTTAATTTGCTTAAAACTCAAAAAAATCACTCAAATCTCTTCGGTCTTTTTTGGTAGGTTTACCCGTTCCGTTTTCGCGATAAATTGCTTGTGATAAATTGTATAAGCGGTACTTTTCTTTTTCCTCGTCGGGTGTAATGTCGATCAAATACTCTTCAACCAATTTCGGACCCACTCTTTTTTCCAATAATTGAACAATTTTATAAGTAAAAACGGCTGTATTTTTAGAAATGGAGATAATTTCACCCGCTTTTGGCTCTTTGGATGGTTTGACTTGAGCGTCATTTAACTTTATCTTCCCTTTAGAGATCAATTCCGAGGCTTGTGAGCGTGTTTTTGACAATCGTACAGCCCAAACGTATTTATCGAACCTGTAACTCATCTCTTAGCTTTTTGGGTAGCGAAGCAACAATTAAATCATAAGAGTGATCTATCAATTCAAAAAATAACTGAGCATCTACATCCAAATTGATCTCAACTGTATTCCAATGTGTTTTATTCATATGAAAACCTGGTTTAACACCATCAAATTTTTCACGAAGTTCAACCGCTTTTTCAGGATTACATTTCAAATTCACACTGGTGAAATCATCCACGTCAAGCAACGCAAACATTTTTCCGCCTACTTTAAAGACGAGTGTTCTCTGATCAAAAGGAAATGTTTCTTCAACTCCAACCTTATGCATGCAGTAGTCTCTTACTGACTCAACATTCAAAAAGCTCATGATGATTCTTACTGCTTCTTAATGTATTCCAGGTGCTTCATCGAAATTTCCTAAATCATAAAGCATTTTGGTGTGTAGTGCCAAGGCTTTACCAAAGGTTTTTTGTGAGTTATAAGGCAAATTGTATTCCATAGCAGTTGCTCTCACAATTTCAGAAATTTTACGATAGTGTACGTGACAAATATTCGGGAAAAGGTGATGTTCAACCTGATAATTCAAACCACCTACATACCATGAAAATAAACGTGCACCCGGCGCAAAATTTGCTGTATTGTACAACTGATTCACTGCCCAGTCAGCTTCAATGTTTCCTGAATCATCCGGTATAGGATAATTCGATGAAGGTACAACGTGTGCTGGTTGAAAAATTGCTCCTAAAATTACGCCACAAATGAAATGCATCATGATGAAAAATATGGTCGTTACCCACCAAGCTAACGGTGAAAAGATAATTGGCAATGCCAGAGTAATTGAATAATAGATCAATTTAGTAACGATCAAGAATGTCAAAGTTGAACGAAATTTAACATTTTGAGTTTCAAGTAATTCAAGTCTCCTATAACGAATAATTTGTTTGAAATCCTTCGACGTCATCCACAATATTGTCATCATACCATACAAAAACCAAGCGTAGATATGCTGATATTTGTGGGCAGATCTTCTTTTTTCATGAGGTGAAAAACGCATTGCTTTTCCAGGATTGATATCTTCGTCCATTCCGGTAATATTCGTATATGTATGGTGAAGAACATTGTGCTGAATTTTCCAATTTACACTGTGTCCACCAATCATTGCAATAACATGACCTAAAATCGTATTTACTCCCTGATTTTTTGAGTAAGCACCATGATTAGCATCGTGCATAACGCCAAGCCCGATTCCAGCCATTCCAAAGCCCATCAGTACCCACATTGAAAAAATAATCCAAGGGTTTTCAAGTACAGTCAATATTAAAGCAAATGGCACCAGATAAAGACTGAGCATCACGATTGTTTTAATAACCATATTTGTATTTCCGTGTCTAGTGCGATTAGTTTTTTTGAAATAATCTCCAACTCTTTGTTTCAATACTTTATAAAACTCTTCGTTGTGATTTTTTGCAAACTTTATTACTGGTATTTTCATTGTTTTAACTTATGTGTTCGAACAGCAAATGTACAAATTAAAACGGTGAAAAGGAAATATTTGCCGGATTAAGTTTTTGTTAGCTTGAAAAGCCAAGCGTTGTTTGTCATTAGTTTTGAGCTGTAAACAATATATTCGTTACTTTTGTTTTTAGGAAAGTTAACGAATTATCAACGTTCCCTTTTTCAATAAATTCTAAACATTTTTATAGAATGGATAATAATTATTGCTCAGACTTATTAATCAGAAAACGCTTTCCAACAAAGGAAGTCACAATTGGAACTTTAAAACTGGGTGGAAACAACCCTATACGTGTCCAATCAATGACCACTGCTGATACAATGGATACAAATGCTTCGGTGGAAGAATCCATTCGAATGATTGATGCTGGTTGTGAATTGGTACGTTTGACTGCTCCTAGCATTAAAGAAGCTGAAAACCTGGGTGTTATACATAAAATATTAAAGGAAAAAGGTTATAACACACCTTTGGTTGCTGATATTCACTTTACACCCAATGCTGCAGAAGTAGCGGCAAAATTAATCGAAAAGGTGAGGGTCAATCCTGGAAATTACGCCGACAAAAAGAAATTTGAAGAAATAAACTACACTCCTGAATCCTATATAGCTGAAATAGAAAGAATTGAAAAGAAATTTACCCCTCTAGTTCTTTTATGTAAGGAAAGGGGAACTGCGATGCGGATCGGAACTAACCATGGATCTTTATCAGATCGGATTTTAAGTCGTTTTGGTGATACCCCTGAGGGAATGGTAGAATCCGCTATGGAATTCATTCGGATCTGTCACAAAAATGATTACCATGATATCGTTATTTCTATGAAAGCAAGCAACACGCTTATCATGGTTCAAGCCTACCGATTATTGGTGGTAACGATGCAAAAAGAAAACATGGATTATCCTCTACATTTGGGAGTAACCGAAGCAGGTGATGGGGAAGATGGAAGAATAAAATCCGCTGTGGGAATTGGTGCTCTTTTAGAAGATGGTTTGGGTGATACAATTCGTGTTTCTTTAACTGAAAATCCTGAGTTTGAAATCCCTGTTGCAAAAAAATTAATCCAAAAATATACTGAAAACAACCCTGTTTTTATTCTTGAAAACAATAAGAATATTGATCTTCCATACTCTCCTTATAACTACGAAAAACGAAAAACAAAAGAAATTATCAACATCGGAGGTCGCCATGTTCCGATTGTGGTAGGTGATATTAGTCGATTAGAAACTATCAAACCTGCTAATCTCTTTGCATTAGGATATGTATATTCTATTCAACTGGATAAATGGAACATTCAAGATCAAGCTGTTGACTACCTTTATATAGGCAGTAACACTATAGAATTCGAATTACCAGGCACACTTCAAGTAATTTGTTGTTACACAAATTGGAAAGAAAATTATTCAGAAAAGAAAGGATACTATCCCATCCTTTCAAAAGATGAATTAGAACAAATCAAGAACAAAGCACAAGTTTTCTTTTTGAATCATCAGGCAGAAGACACAACGATTGATTTTCTAATTGAGTACCCAAATTGTGTGCTCGTTCTTCAAACGGAGTATTCAAACAAAACTCAACTATTCCGCAATTTTAGAATAAAATTATCGAAAATTGATTTAAAAACACCATTGATATTAAAATTTAACTCTATTGAAAAAGATTCCGAAACCTTCCAATTACACACATCTAGTGATGCCGGTTCGCAATTAATAGATGGTTTTGGAGATGGAGTTTGGATTGTTTCTAACCAATCTTTACAATTAACCAATTCCACTTCGTTCGGTATTCTTCAAGCTACACGAACCCGAATTTCTAAAACAGAATATATTTCATGCCCATCTTGTGGAAGAACTTTGTTTGATTTACAAGAAACAACAGCTAAAATTCGTGAAAAAACAAATCACCTAAAAGGTTTAAAAATCGGAATTATGGGGTGCATTGTAAATGGGCCAGGGGAGATGGCTGACGCTGATTATGGATATGTTGGTTCTGGAATAGGAAAAGTAACTCTTTATAAAGAGAAAACAGTGGTCAGAAAAAATGTCAACGAGAAAGAGGCTGTTGATGAATTGATTTCCTTGATAAAAGAAAACGGAGATTGGATCGATCCAAAAAATTAAATCCTAAACTTATAAACGGACCACTATTTTATTTTTGAAAACAATATTGTTTCACGTGAAACGTACTATTTTCCGATATGAATTAATAGTACGGCAATATCAGAAGGAGAAACACCACTCACTCTTGAAGCTTGACCAATAGTTGTTGGTTCAATCTTTGTAAGTTTTTGTCTCGCCTCAATACTTAAACTTTTCATTGAAGAATAATCAATAGAAGCTAGGATTGATAAATTCTCCATACGATTCATTTTCTTAGCAACGTCTTCCTCACGTTGTATATACCCCTCATATTTCAATAAAATTTCAGTCTGCGAAATTATCTCGGGATCAATCTCAAACAATTCTTTTGCCAAAGCTTTAGATTCAGAACTCATATCTAAAACATCCTGTATCGTAATTTGAGGACGAGTAATTAAACTACTCAATTTTACTTGTTGGTTTATTACTGCACTGTCTCGGCTTAATAATACTTTATTTGCTAATTCAGGTATAACACCTTCCTTTCTTAATGACTTTTGAAGCTTGATAGTTCCTAATATTTTTTCTTCAACTCTCTCTAGAGCTTCATTAGAAGCTAAACCGATAGCATGGCCAATAGGGGTTAATCGAACATCAGCATTATCTTGACGAAGTAAAATACGGTACTCAGCCCGACTAGTAAACATTCTATAAGGTTCATCAGTCCCCTTAGTTATCAAATCATCAATAAGTACTCCAATGTATGCATCACTCCTTTGTAGAATAAATGGATCATTTCCATTTATTTTTCGATGGGCATTAATTCCAGCCATTAATCCTTGGCACGCTGCTTCTTCATAACCAGTCGTTCCGTTAACTTGACCAGCAAAATACAAACCAGAAATCAGTTTTGTTTCAAGTGTATGTTTCAACTGAGTAGGAGGGAAGTAATCATATTCAATAGCATAACCAGGTCGGAACATTTTTACGTTCTCGAAACCAGGTATAGTTCTCAATGCTTCTAATTGAACTTCCTCAGGCAAAGATGTACTGAATCCATTTACGTAAATTTCCACTGTATCCCAACCTTCAGGTTCTACAAATATTTGATGACGGTCTTTATCAGCAAAACGATTTATCTTATCTTCAATACTTGGACAATATCTAGGTCCGGTACTTTGTATCGAGCCATTAAACATTGGCGATCGATCAAACCCCGTTTTTAAAACATTATGCGTTTCTTGATTTGTATATGTAACATAACATGGGCGTTGTTTTGGAAGGGGAGAAGTTTCAGAGGAAAAACTAAACTTCGAAGGATTCTCATCACCTGGTTGAACCTCCATTTTAGAATAATCAAGGCTTCGTCCATCCACACGTGGTGGCGTCCCTGTTTTCATTCTTCCAGAAACAAAACCCAGCTTCACCAAATCCTCGGTTATTCCAACAGAATTTCTTTCAGCTGCACGCCCACCACCAAATTGTTTTTCACCCATATGAATCAAGCCATTCAAAAAAGTGCCATTTGTCAAAACAACTGATTTTGAAAAAATATCTATTCCAAGAGAGGTTCGGATTCCACGAACAACATTGTCTTCAACAATTAAACCTGAGCACATGTCTTGCCAAAAATCAACATTTAAATTTCTTTCCAAAAGCAAGCGCCACTCCTCAGCAAATTTCATTCTATCATTCTGTGTTCTGGGCGACCACATAGCTGGTCCTTTTGACATATTCAACATTCGAAACTGAATAGCGCTTTTATCACTAACAATTCCAGAGCCACCACCTAGCGCATCTATTTCGCGAACAATTTGACCTTTTGCCACACCACCCATTGCTGGATTACAACTCATTTGAGCGATTGTATTCATATTCATCGTCACCAACAAAACTGAACTCCCCAACTTTGCTGCCGCGTTAGCTGCTTCGCAGCCTGCGTGTCCACCACCCACAACAATCACATCATACTCCTTCAACATAACAAAAAAATTAATGTTTCACGTGAAACAAAGTTACACCCAATTTCTTGACAAAAAAAATAGGCTCTAATTTCATTAGAGCCTAATCAAATGTTTCACGTGAAACAATCTTTGAAATATATAAATCTTCTTTAGACCTCATGACTTTTATATCAACATCTGTCTTATCCTTATAGCCACAAAGATGTAAAACCCCATGTATAATTACACGATTCAATTCTTCAAAAAACGGAACAGAAAAAGAAACAGCATTATCACTCACACGATCAATTGAAATAAACAAATCACCAATAATTTGCTTATCTACACAATAATCAAAAGTGATAATATCAGTAAAGTAATCATGATTTAGATGTTGAACATTCATATCATAAAGATACTCATCTGAGCAAAAAACGAGATTAACCTCAGACAATTCCTTGAATTCTAGTAAACAGACTTCATTGATCCAACTCGTATAAAGATTCGAATCAAATTCTATTTCATCAACATCTTCAAAAAAAAAGTTCAGCATATTATTTTGAAAAATAGATGCTTACAGTCTTACCGTTGTCCTCAAATTCAACCTCATCAGCAAGACTTTTCATTAAATAAATTCCTCTTCCGTTCTCCTTTTCAATATTCTCGGGAGCAGTAGGGTCGGGGAGATGATCAAAATCGAAACCATTACCTTGATCTTTTACAGTAAAGCAAAACTCTTCACTTTTATCCCCAACAGAAACACTCACAAGTAATTCTGTTTTGAACAAATTCCCATGTTGAATAGCGTTGTTAACGGCCTCAGTAACAGCAATTAACACGTTTCCGTAATAATCTTCCTGTATACCTAAATCATTACATACCTTATCAACTAAAGTTTCAACTTTACTTACTGCAGCATATTCTGACGGAATAGATATCGTATCAACAATTGTAAAACCTTCTTTCATAGAATACAAATAACAACAATAATCAATTTGCTCTATTGAAGTATTCATTTGCTTTATCCTTGTAATACTTACGATATACAGGGTCCACAGAACGCAACAATTCAATTTGGTTGAGCTTTTGTTTGTTATACTCATCAAATCGAATTTGGTTACCAAAATTTGGATTTTTTCCTTCTTTTGACTCTCTTTTATCCTCGAAACCTCTCTCCATCAGCGCTTTCTCTGATTCTAAAAGACGAGTCATAATGTTTCTTTGACGCTTAATCATTTCAGGAGAGAAGTTTTTATTAATCAAATCCTTTTCTTGTTTTTCCAATTCGTTAATAAGAGGATTAAGTTTATTACCTGTTCCCTTACCGTCTTTATTAAGCTCATTTTTCATCTGCTCCAATTTCTGGCGCATAGCAGTTTGTTCAGCAGCCATTTTAGCTATTTGCTTGTTACCTAAACCTCCCATTCCCATATTTCCTTCTTGACCTTGCCCTGGTTTATCACCTGGTTTTTTACCACCTGGATTAGGACCTTTTTCCATTTGTTCCAATTGCTTTTTCAGCATTTCTTTCATATCACCAGAACTCATTCCATCACCCGGTTTTGGTTTACCTTTAACTCCAGGGTTATCACAACTACCAGAACCTTTAGATTCAGAATTCATTTGTTGCTGCATACTTTGAAGTACCTCATTGAGAAGTAAAGCGAGATTATTATAAGAAGTCATAACTGATTGTTGGTGAACTCCCAAATCACGTCTGTGGTGCTCGTCGACATCTTCTAAAACTTCACCAAAATTACTTTTGATATCATTTAATTCCTTATCAATAAAAGTTGCTATTTTAGGTTGACGTTTAGCTAAAGCTTCAAGACTATCTTTAACAACACGAGTATCATCCATTATAGAACGTTGTTTTCTACCATATTTTCTGTAGGCAGGATCTGAATCAGAAACTCTTGCGAATTTATTCATCACATCTTCCTGATCAAAACTCAAAGTCATTAAATTCTCCAAAATGGATCGAAGCGTATTAATATCTTCCTCTTTTTCTTTCTTATTAGCTTCTTTTTGTTGCTCATCCAATGCTTCGGCCATCTTCTTCATATCCTCAGCAGCAGATTTTTGGTTCTCACCAGCCTTTTTCTTTTTTCCTTTACCCAACTCATCAGATGATTGCTTCATTTCTTCCGAAATCTTTTCTTTCTGCTGCTCCTGACTATCCAATTTCATCGGTTTTTCCAACTCCTGATTCAGCTTTTCCATCTCTTTCATATCCTCCTTCAAAGCATCAAATTTCTTGTTGAGATCTTCTTGTTTTTCAACTCCTTTTTCCTCGGAAATCTTCTCTTTTTCAATATCACTTTTAAGTTCATCCTGTTCCTTAGAAAGATTCAATAATTCCTTTTCGATGTCATCTATTTTTTCATTAACCTGCAGTTTTTTCAGCATTTCCAAACTACGATCCAATTGCTTTTTCATATCCTCGGAAGACATTTCAATTTGATCCATTTTCTCATTGATTTCTTCCTTATCATCCTTTTTCATCAACTCTTCAAGCTTGTTCAAAAGGTCTAATAATTCATCATCCATAACTTCTTCCAGAAGCTTTTCTATCATCTCTTGCTTTTCAAGAATATCCTTATCAATTTCTGAAAGTTGATTTTTCTCCTCTGTACTTTGCTCCATCTGCTTTTGCATCAGTTCGAGCGATTTTTGTAGTGATTTTTGATCTTCCTGAAGTTGCTGAACCTGATTCATTTTATTGAAATCCCTGCTTTTTGAATTCATTAATTCCTTTTTCAGGCGATCCACATTTTTTTTAAAATCTTCTGTTTTTCGAAGAATATCACTTAAACTTTCTTTCGCTGCTTCCTGCTCATCACTACGTTTTTCAATTAATTGCTCCAAACTTGGAAGCTGGTATGTAAACGTCTGACTTCGTGTAGATTTACTTCCATGAACACCATCATTATCATTGACAACAAAATAATATTCTATCTTATCATTGATTTTTACATTTTCACGACGAAAATCAACAGCAAAATCAAATGGCATTTCTGTTCCAACAACCTTAGTCACAGACATCGAATTTTCCTTCTTTTTACCTCCTTCACTTGATATCGTATAGACAAATTTCAAAGAGGAAAGTCCATAATCATCAGCTATAGAACCAACAAAATAACGAAGTCCATCAGCAATCGTATCTTTCTTTTCATCTAAAATAATAGAAGGATGTGCATCTCGTATAACAGCAATATTGAAGCCTGAAGAATCAACTTTTCCACTTTGAGAATTGGTCAATTCAATCTTTACTCTTGTTGGATCCAAAACCCGTTTTTTAATCTTAAATCCCTCTGTATCAAAAATATTTGGTTGGTTATTGAACAGAAAACGAACTTTATTTGTGTTTTTGGTTAACACACTCCACTCAACATAAGTACCTTCAGGTACCGACATATCACCAACATTTGAAACAACTTCATTTTGTCGTCCCAAATACGCTGGGAAGACAAGCGTAGCCTCTAATTTACCAATAGTAGATTTTTGAAGCACATTAACAGTATATACCTGACTTTGAAAATCATTTCCTTCAAAAAAGAAGGGTGTATTTGCGTGGATTTTCTTTAAAACTCCTTCTGCAGAATTCTTACCATTCATGGTCATTAAAAACTTTCCCTGATCACTAACCAGGTAAATTTTATCCGGAAATTGAGAACCGGAAAGCCGAACCTGAACAGCTAAATCCTCACCTTCATCAACAGTCAAAGAATTGTTCTGTAGAATAAAGTCAAACGGAGCTGTTGGTTTGTATTGAGTAGAATAGTTGACTACTCTTTCCGTACCTTGTGTTAAGATACTTGGTAAGAAAACTGCAATAGATAAAAACACCAAAAGCAGTGGAATAAGGTATTTTAAGTACTTCTTGTTTTCTTCCTTAATATTAATCGCTGAGGCAAAAGGTACAACACTCAAATTAGCAGATCGTTGAGCAACACTGGCCCGAATCAATTCAAAATTACCTTCGTTTTGATGAAGTGCATCATCCAATTGCAAAGTATTGAGAAGGCGATCTGAAATGGTTGGGAAAAACTTACCAATAATTTCAGAAGCCTGATAACGGTTGATTTTTTTTCCAAAAGAAAAAAGTTTGGAAACAGGCATGATAATATATCTAATAAGAATGAAAACATTTAAAATAATAAAACTAAAAAAGAGTACAGCCCTTACTGCAGAATTAAAGCGACCGAAATACTCCAAAGAAGTTGTTAAGAGAATGGAAAACAGAAAAACTCCTGAAAACAGGAAAAGTCCTTTCACCATTTCATTCTTGTAAAACTTGCGAATAAACGCATCAATCTGTTCAATTAATTTATCAAATGCTCCCATAAAACCGGCTCTATCACACTAACCTACTAATGTATAACTTATTTGTCAATGAAATAGTACATTTCCAGATAAAACAACATTTTTTAACAAAATACAGACAAAAGACAGCTGCGCTCCAAGACGCAAGACATTAGACTAAAATTAGGTCATCCCTGAAATTCTTTCAGAAACTATAAGGTCTCATTTTAATGGAAAAATCAAAAAAATCAAGTCAATTTCACAAAAGATTGCTTCCAGATGGATTAATTCAACATTTAGGAATCAACATTCAGCATCAAATTAACTACCTTTGCAAAAAAAATTTTATGTCAGAAAAACCTGTACGCGTCAGATTTGCTCCTTCTCCAACTGGTCCTTTACACATGGGAGGAGTAAGAACTGCTTTATACAATTATTTGTTTGCGAAAAAAAACAACGGTACTTTCATTATACGTATTGAGGATACGGATCAAGCACGATTTGTTCCCGGTGCACAAGAATACATCATGGAATCTTTAAAATGGTGTGGAATAATGCCAACTGAAGGTCCTGCAATAGGAGGTAATTATGGTCCATATATCCAATCGGAACGAAAGGAAATGTACAAACCATTTGCTGAACAATTAATTGCCAACGAAAGTGCATATTACGCTTTTGACACACCTGAAGAATTGGATGCTGTAAGAGAACAAGCTAAAGCAATGGGAATGCCTAATTGGCAATACAATGGCGTAACAAGAACATCTTTAAAAAATTCACTCACCTTACCGGCTGATGAAGTTGAAAAACGTTTGAAAGATGGAGACCCATATGTTATCCGTATGAAAATGCCACGTAATAAAGATGTTCGATTCGAAGATCTAATCCGAGGCTGGGTGGTTGTCAATACTAACAACCTCGACGATAAAGTTTTGTTTAAAAGCGATGGTATGCCTACTTATCACTTGGCAAATATTGTGGATGATCACTTGATGGAAATTAGTCATGTTATACGTGGGGAGGAATGGCTTCCTTCAGCTCCATTGCATGTTTTATTGTATGAAGCTTTTGGCTGGGAAGCCCCACAATTTGCGCACCTTTCCTTGTTGCTTCGCCCAGATGGAAATGGAAAACTAAGTAAAAGAGATGGAGATCGTTTA
Organism: uncultured Flavobacteriales bacterium; assembly: GCA_903899795.1. Lineage (GTDB taxonomy): Bacteria > Bacteroidota > Bacteroidia > Flavobacteriales_D > Crocinitomicaceae > CAIUKX01. The sequence goes on along the minus strand of CAIUKX010000613.1, from coordinate 588 downwards.
GGTTTCCCTGTATTTCCTTTAAGTGGTGAATTTTTGGATAGTAAAACCGGAGAAATGGAAAAAATTACCGGTTATCGAGAGAGTGGTTATTTCCCTGAAGCATTCATTAACATGCTTGCGTTTTTAGGCTGGAATCCTGGAACAACGCAAGAAATTTTTTCACTGAAAGAATTAGAAGAAGTTTTTACATTGAATCGGGTAGCGAAAGCAGGAGCAAAATTTGATGCAGAAAAAACAAAGTGGTTTCAACAACATTACCTGAGATCAGCTTCAGATGAGCATCTAGCTAACTTATTAAAACAAGAACTGGATCATCCTTACGATTTCGATAAACTGAAAACAATTTGTCATTTAATGAAAGAAAGAGCAACTTTTATAAAAGATATATTAAAAGAAGGTGCCTACTTATTTTCAAGACCTGAAGAATACGATGATCAGACAGTAAGTAAAAAATGGAAAGAAGAAACAACCCCATTAATGCAGGAATGGTTAGAACGATTATCTTCTATTTCTGATTATACTGCCGATTCAATAGATACATCTTTCAAATCGTTTTTAGAAGAAAAAAACACCGGTATTGGCGCACTG
>CAIUKX010000612.1 GCA_903899795.1 uncultured Flavobacteriales bacterium | reverse complement strand
TTATTTGGATACGCCTAAGTCTTCAAATTCCTATATTTGTCTAGAATTTAATCGTGTATAAATGGCTATTCTTTCTATTCCAGACTCAAACATTCAAATAAATAATGTGGCTGAAATTAAACAATTCCTCAACGATAGAGGTGTATTTTTCGATCAATGGACTTGTGATGTTGTTTTTGAAAATACAGCCACTCAAGAAGAAATTCTAGCAGCCTATTCAAAAGATTTGGATCCTTTTATGAAAAACGGAGGATATTTGACAGCTGATGTAATTTCGATCAACAGTTTGACGGAAAATTACGATGCAATTCGAGCTAAATTTTTAGCAGAACACACTCACTCTGAAGATGAAATTCGTTTTTTTGTGGATGGCCAGGGGATATTTTGGTTTCACTTGGAAAATGGTGAAATTTTCAATTTACTATGCGAAAAAGGTGATTTAATATCAGTTCCCCAAGGAACAAAACATTGGTTCGATGCAGGTGAAACTAACCCGTTTGTGAAAGCAATTCGAATTTTTATCGATACTACAGGATGGATTCCGGAATACACTTCATCAAAAATTGAAGAGCGTTACTTCGATTTCAAAGTCACAAAATAAACTATAAACCTGAGTTTGGTTAAAGTTTGGTTAATGTTTTACAATCAACTTTTAACTTTCTTCCTCTTTATTCACCTGATTCCTTTATCTTTAAACTCGACTCCGGTAGCCAAATTTGGAAAGTCGTGCCTTGTCCAAATGTACTTTTCACTTTGATAGAACCTCCGTGCTCTTCAATGATCAATTTCACATAATAAAGTCCTAAACCAAAACCCTTTACATTATGGAGGTTTCCGGTAGGTACACGATAGAATTTATCAAAGATATAGCGGATATCATCTTTTTTCATTCCAATTGCATTGTCCTGAACTTCGATGCAAATACCCTTTTTTTCGTTATGAGTACGAACGTGGATCAATGGTGTTTTGTCACAGTATTTAATCGCATTGTCCAATAAATTATAAATTACATTCGTTACATGTACACGATCAGCTACAATAACAGGATTGGCTGCATTCAATTCGATAATGATTGTACCATCGTGTTCCAATTGATTAAATTCAAAGGTTTCTTTTGCTTCAATAATCAATTCATGTACATCCAGTGAAGTTTTTTGCAACATCAGCTTCTGCTTCTCCATCTTTGCAACATTCAGAACCCTTTCTACTTGATTTTCAAGTCGCTTGTTTTCTTTAAAAATGATTCCGGCATATCTTTTCAAACGTTCAGGGTCATCCGAAAAATCAGTCTTTAACAACATTTCACTTGACAAACTAATTGTTGAGATAGGTGTTTTCAACTCGTGCGTCATGTTATTAATGAAATCATTTTTAATTTCAGATAAGCGTTTCTGCTTTGTAATGACTGAAATAGCATATCCAAAAAAGAAAAGAACCACAATGATAATTGTTACCACAAACATCCACGGAGAATAGGACTCAGCTTTTACATCCATGATGTTATCTTCAACACTAGGGAAATAAACGGTAAAATAATGACCGTCTTTTTTCCATTTTAATTCATCAGAAGAAAGGTTTGTAAGCGTATCCTCCGATGTAAAATAGTGTTCCTTTTTCGTGTATTTGATGAGATTCCCAAAGATAATCGAGTCGGAAAAACAATCGTAAATACCATATTGAAAATCCTGCAAGACATGTTCATCGTACAAGGCATGCTTCAAAAGGGATTCCAAGTAGTAAGGATTCAATTCTTCGCTGATGTCAACGGAAAAGTAATTTGCCCGGACTTGTTTTACAGCGCCATACGTGTCGGTAGGATGTTTACTGTGTTTTGTTATTTCTTCCAATACTTTGCTCAGTGCAATGTGTGTATTTTCAGAAAATTGCTTTAAATTGAGTGAATCCTCCTTTTCATGAATTTGAATGTTTTTATGCTGGATTGCAATTGACTTTTTGATCCAAGCTACCTGAATCATAAGGATGCTTGTCAATGACAAAATCCCTAATAAAATGACAATATTTATTCTGCGTGGAAACAAGTTCTTTTGATATTTGATGTTGAATTTTAATGCTTGAGAAGGCTGATCGTGATCAACCCCTTCAATCAATTTACCTCTAAAGAATTATCTATATCTCTAGCCCACGCCATAATACCACCTTCCAGGTTCACCAAATTTGTATATCCTAAATTCTGAGAAAGAAAAGCAATGGCATCTGCACTTCTTTTCCCTGATCTACAATGAACAATCACCTTTTTATCCTTTGGAAATTCACCGTGTCTCCCAGCGATTTCACTTAATGGAATCAGGGTTGCATTGATGTTGGCTGCCTCATATTCATGAGCTTCTCTAACGTCGATCAAGTGAAAGTCTTCGTTATTATCCATCATCTCTTTTAATTCGCTTACAGATATTGAATTCATTGTTTCCTGCTTAAATGGGTTTATCAATTCAAAGATACGAATCAACATTTAGAATCCATCGAAAATTACTATCAAATATGACAAATGTTAGGAAAGTGTTATTTTACAATTGTATTGTTACAACTAATGCATTTGTTTTTTACATTTGTGAAGATGCAACGGATTATCGTCATATTTTTTTTGGTAACGTACCTCTTTAGTTCTACTGAATTTTCAGAATTACTGAAAATACCAGTGCTGATTGAGCATTATGGTGAGCATCAAGAAATGTCAAAAGGAATATCATTTTCTGAATTTTTGTACATGCATTATGGTTCGCACAATCACGACAAAACGAAGAATGACAAGGATGATGATTTACCTTTTCAATCGCATTCAGACTGTGGATCGGTAAATTTTGTATCTCCCATCATTTTACCGACAACGACTTATTCATTGTCCATTTCAAAACCAATCGAAAATTCAACAGAGAAGAATTATTATGATGTTCATGCATCGTTTACATCTTCTTTTCTGTGCTCTATTTGGCAACCCCCTCAAATCGCTTAATGAAACTAACAGCTATTTTCCATCGGTGATTCTGATGGATGATTTATTGTTTCATTAATCACATTTTATATGTTAACTAAAATTATTGAGTTTTCTATCAAACAGAAACTCATCATCGGAGTATTCATTCTCTTTCTTATCGGATATGGAAGTTACGAAGTAACACAACTTCCCATCGATGCAGTACCTGACATCACCAACAATCAGGTACAAATTATTACAACTGCACCATCACTAGGCGCAACTGATATTGAACGACTTGTCACTTTTCCAGTTGAACAAGCCAACAGCAATATCCCGGGATTACTCGAATTGAGAAGTTTCTCACGTTTCGGTCTCTCGGTGGTATCACTCGTTTTTGAAGACGATGTCGATATTTATTGGGCACGTCAACAAGTACAAGAACGGTTGCTCAATGTAAAAGATCAAATTCCAAAAGGAGTCGGGGTACCTTCGTTGGGACCAATCACAACAGGTTTAGGTGAAATTTATCAATACATTGTTAAAACCAAAAAAGGTTACGAATCGAAATACAACGAAATGGAATTGCGGACAATTCAAGATTGGATCATCCGACGTGAATTGCTTCGTGTGAAAGGAATCGCGGATGTCAGCAGTTTCGGTGGTAAGCTCAAACAGTATGAAATCGCTATCCATCCCGACAAATTAAATTCCTTTGGACTGACTATTGATGATATTTTCTTAGCACTGGAAAAAAACAACCAAAATACGGGTGGAGCTTATATTGAAAAAGAAGCAAGTATTCTTTTTATCCGCACGGAAGGTTTGATCGAAAATAAGGAAGCTATTGAATCGATTGCCATTAAAAATTCGAGTGCAGGAGTTCCCCTTTTGATAGGAGATGTTGCTGATGTAACGCTAGGCCATGCTATTCGCTACGGTGCATTAACACTCAATGGTGAAGGCGAAGTTGCTGGTGCAATTGTGATGATGATCAAAGGTGGAAACAGTTCGAAAATCATCCATGATATCAAACTTAAAGTAGCTGAAATTCAAAAAACACTTCCGGAAGGAGTGATCATTGAACCTTTCCTGGATCGGACAAAAATGGTTAACAATTCAATTCATACAGTAGAAAGTAACTTAATGGAAGGTGCGCTGATCGTGATTTTCATTTTGGTGCTTTTCCTCGGAAATTTTCGGGCTGGTTTACTGGTGGCGAGTGTCATTCCATTAGCGATGTTATTCGCAATTATTATGATGAATTTGTTCCATGTGAGTGGAAACTTAATGAGTTTGGGAGCTCTTGATTTCGGACTTATTGTAGATGGTGCAGTCATCATTGTTGAGGCAACTATGCACCAGCTCAGTCATAACAAAAAGTTCCAGCATTTATCACGCTATAAACAGAGCGATATGGATGGGATTGTGAAAGAATCTGCCGGAAAAATGATGAACAGTGCTGTCTTCGGACAAATCATTATTTTGATTGTGTATCTTCCGATATTTACTTTACAGGGAATCGAAGGAAAAATGTTCAAACCGATGGCTCAAACCGTTGCTTTCGCATTGGTAGGTGCTTTTATCCTTTCTCTCACCTATATTCCTATGATGAGCAAGCTTGTACTCTCGAGAAAAGTCCACTCAAAACCAAATTTTTCTGATCGTTTCATTGCAAAACTGGAGCACTTTTTTCAATCTTCACTTGAAAAAGCTTTGAAACATACGAAAGCAATTATTGCAATCGTAGGAGTACTTTTTGTTGGAGCCGTCATCGTATTAACTCAATTGGGAGGTGAATTCATTCCTGCTTTGGAAGAAGGTGATTTTGCGGTTGAAACCAGAGTATTGACAGGTACAAGTTTACAAGGATCAGTAGATGCTTGTTTGAAAGCTGAAAAAGTTTTAATTGCCAAATTCCCAGAGGTAATCAAAGTAGTGGGAAAAACTGGTAGTGGAGAAATTCCGACCGATCCTATGCCAATCGAAGCGTCCGATTTAATGATCATCTTGAAAGACAAGAAAGACTGGGTTTCTGCTAAAACATTTAATGAATTGGCTGAAAAAATGAAAAAAGAACTGGATGTTGTTTTGGGTGTAAGTTTCGGATTTCAATATCCCGTTCAAATGCGTTTTAACGAATTGATGACCGGTGCCCGACAAGATGTGGTTTGTAAAATCTATGGAGAAAACCTGGATACTTTAGCGCTCTATGCAAAGAAATTTGGAAAAATCGTTCAAACCATTGACGGTGCCAAAGATCTATTTGTTGAACCTGTGACTGGAATGCCGCAGATTGTGATCAATTACAAACGTTCGGCAGTTTCACAATACGGTTTGACCATTACCGGAATCAATAATATTGTCAATGCAGCCTTTTCAGGTCAGTCTGCTGGACTTGTCTACGAAGGAGAAAAACGTTTTGATTTGGTAGTTCGGATGGAGAAAAACGGAAGGAAAAGTCTCGAAGATGTTCAAAACCTTTTGATTCCAACTCCTCAAGGTACTCAAATTCCGCTAAACACAGTTGCCAGTGTGACTGTCATTGATGGTCCGAATCAAATTCAACGCGAAAATGCCAAACGGCGAATTGTCATTGGATTCAATGTCAGAGATCGGGATGTTCAAAGTCTTATCACTGAATTGCAGGAAAAAGAAGGTAAAAAAATCAAACTTCCTGCTGGATATTCCATTGAATATGGCGGATCTTTCAAAAATCTGGAAAAAGCAAAACAACGGCTTTCGATTGCTGTTCCTTTATCGCTTTTACTGATCTTACTCCTACTCTATTTTGCATTCCGATCAATGAAACAAGGATTACTGATTTTTACAGCAATCCCTCTCTCTGCCATTGGTGGAATTTTTGCACTCTGGCTACGCGATATGCCTTTTAGTATCAGTGCGGGTGTAGGATTTATAGCCCTTTTCGGAGTTGCAGTATTAAATGGAATTGTATTGATTGCAGAATTCAACCGGATTCGTCATGATGGGGAAACGGATTTGAAAAAAGTGGTTTTGTCAGGAACAAAAGTTCGAATTCGTCCTGTATTAATGACTGCTTGCGTCGCCTCTCTGGGATTCTTACCAATGGCATTGAGCAACGGAGCAGGAGCTGAAGTTCAGCGCCCATTAGCATCTGTGGTAATTGGAGGATTACTTTTAGCTACTTTCTTAACGCTTTTCGTACTTCCAATCCTGTATATCTGGTTCAATAAAAATAGTAGTGTACCAAAGATTCCAGGTCAGACTTCAGTTGTCACTGTATTAGCAATAATGCTCATTTCTGGAACACACTCACAAACCCCGATAAGCTATCAGCAAGCATTGGATACAGCAGTCACAAACAATCTCAGCTTGAAAAACGAACAAATGCGATCCGAATTTCAACAGCAAATGATCAAAACTTCATTTTCTATGCCTCAAACAATGGTACAAGGAAATTACGGACGGATCAATAGTTTTTATTTCGATAATCAAGTCGCACTTTCTCAAAATTTCGATTTCCCAACAGTTTATACCAATCGAAAAAAGGTGTATACTGAAGAATGGAAAAAAAGTACAATCAGCATTGATTTGAAAAAAGCTGAATTGAAACAACAAGTGACGAGTACGTTTTTCACCTACATCAATTTGATTGAAAAAAAGAACTTATTACTTAAAATTGATAGTATTTATGGTGCTTATCTGAATTTGGTTGAACTGCGGATCAAAACCGGAGAAAGTAACATTCTGGAAAAAGCAACAATCGACAATCAGCGTTTGCAAATCAAACAACAATTGGATTTACTCAATAATGATCTCGGAATCATTCAACTGCAATTCCAACTCTTACTGAATACATCGACACTTTTTGTTCCAACTTCAACGGAAGTCAAATTTCAGTTGAAAAATCAAATTGACAAATCAACTTTACTGAAACATCCGTTCATTCAATTGGTTGAAGCAGATTTGTTGGTTGCACAATCGACAATTCAACTTGAAAAATCCAAACGGAATCCTTCACTGATGTTGAGCGGTATGTCAGGAACAATGTATGGAATTGGTTCCAACAATTTGACTTATAATTATTCTACTCGCTTTAATAGTGTACAGGTCGGCGTAGGAATTCCTCTTTTGAGTAAGCAAAAAGAATACATCAAATTAGCTGAAATTAATGCCAAAATTGCTTCCAATAATTTAGAAATTGAAAATCAACATTTTACTAATCAATTTAATATTGCATTCAAACAATATGAAGTACAAAATGCTTTGGTAACCGAGCTTGAACAAAAAGCTCTTCCAAATGCGAAGATTATTTTTGAAACAGCTCAAGCACAATTTATCAACGGTGACATCAATTACCTCGAGTGGGCTATGCTGGTAAACCAAAGTGTTCAAATCCAAAGCAATTATCAAGATGCTGTGTACAAACTGAACGAAAGTTGTATTCAACTGATTTACTTGTTAAACCAATAAACGATTTAAATAATACAGTTATGAAAACGATATATTTATTTTCCATACTCCTGCTAATTGCAAGCTGTGGAAGCAAAGAAAAAAAAGCTGAACCCTTGATGGATTCAACAGCCGAAACAACGATTGTGAACCTCACCCCTGCACAATATCAAAATGCTGGAATCACTGTGGGACAACTTCAAAAACGAGAAATTTCCTCTGTCTTGAAATTAAACGGGAAAATTGATGTACCACCTCAAAACCTTGTATCCATTAGTATCCCGATGGGTGGCTATTTAAAAACGACTCATTTACTTCCCGGAATGATGGTGAGAAAAGGAGAAGTAATTGCAATTCTGGAAGATCAGCAATACATTCAATTACAACAAGATTACCTATTAGCTAAAGTAAAATTGAAATCAACTGAAGGAGAATATTTACGCCAAAAAGAATTGAATGCATCTAAAGCAGCCAGCGACAAAGTCTATTTTCAAGCGGAAGCTGAATTCAAAAATGCAAGAATCAATACCAAAGCTTTACAAGAAAAACTGGAACTTTTAGGAATTAACACGGACCGTTTGGATGAAACTAAAATTTCAAAAAGTGTTTCCATTACTTCACCAATTGACGGCTACGTAGCTCAGGTTAACGCTAATATTGGCAAATATTTGATGCCAAGTGATGTTCTTTTCGAATTGGTCAATGTAGCCGATATCCATTTGAAATTAATTGTATACGAACGAGATTTACCGAAATTAGCCATCGGACAAAAAGTTATCGCCTATAACAACAACGAGTCTGCAACACGCTGTCCATGTGATATTATTTTGATTGGACACTCGTTGACTAACGACAAAAACACAGAAGTACATTGTCATTTCAATAAGTACGACAAAAGTCTTGTTCCAGGTATGTACATGAACGCCGAAGTAGAATTAAAAAGTGTTGATGCGATGACAATTCCCGAAGATGCGGTCGTTCGATTTGGAAATTATGAATATGTTTTCGTAGAACTGAAGAAAAATCAATTCCAAATGATCGAAGTGAAAGTTGGAGGAAGAGAAAAAGGATTTGTTGAAATACTGAACAGCAGTAAGCTAAACGGTCAAAATATTGCCATTAAAGGAGCTTACCAATTATTGATGAAATTAAAGAATAGTGAAGAAGAAGAATAAGTAAACAATAAACTTTAGAAATCATGAACGAGGCACATTTTCATTTAGTGGTAAATCATTTACCGATTATAGTTCCAATCGTTGCTCTTCTAGTAGTAGCAATTGGTTTTTTTATCCAATCAGAAGTTGTGAAAAGAACAGCTTACTTTTTATTTATTATAGGGGCAATCTGCACAATTCCAGCATTTACTTCAGGTGAAGGAGCTGAAGAAATTGTGGAAGAATTACCGGGAGTTTCCCATCGTTTGATCCATGAACACGAAGAGAAAGCTGAATTATTTGCTATGCTGAATTATCTATTAGGTGCTATCTCATTGATTGGAATCTGGTTCAGCTGGAAACAAAAGCAAATGGCAAAATGGATCGGATGGCTTATATTATCTTTTTCACTTGTTGTGATTTATATCGGACGTCAAGTTGGCACTAGTGGTGGTGAAATCAGACACACCGAAATTCGAGCAGATTACAAAGGCGGAGAGGAAGAACATGATTGAAACTTTTTAGGCTAGGACTTAAAAAACTCAATTCATTTCTAAAATCCGACTTCAAAGTATTTTGTCTTCACATCTTTCTTCTCGATAAACAATCTGAAGTAAAAAAATGCGTTATTTTAGCAAGTGCTAATCAATTCGGATGAATTTATATTCTAACAAGCAAAAATGGAAAATTGCCCTGCTGGTCATCGCACTTTTATTAGTGGGGGTTTCACTGTTTGTTTCTAATTCAATCGTTAAGGGTGTCAGTGAACGAGAACGGGAACGAGCGCGCCAATGGGCTGATGCAATCAAAAAGAAGATTGAACTAGTTCAGCTTACCAATGGTGCTTTTACACAAATGCGTGCTCTGGAACGGAAAAAAATGGAAGTCTGGCTGGATGCTACGAAGGAATTATCGAAGGAAACTCCCTTAGACATTGTTCCCGATTACACACTTCCTTTGAAAATTATCAATGAAAACAAGGATATTCCTGTCATTGTTTTAGATGCTGAAAAATCAATTTCTGCTTATAATAATCTCGATTTTGACACCTCTGCGATTCGTACAATCCATCCGACTGCCAGCAAACAGGAAATCAAAAAATTCTTCGAAGACTCTCTTGTCAAACTATCCGATCATTGGAAAGCGAAAAATCAGTCATTTACAGTTGAGGTATACACAGATCTGTTCATGACGTATGCTTATAACGATTCAAAGGGAATTGTAAAGTTGGAAAAAGAAAGAGACGCTTTGATCAATGCATTCAATCAGGAGTTAATTGATAACCAAGGCTTAATCCCAGTATTATTGATCGATTCTGCTACCAATCAGGTCGTTGGAAGTAATCTTCCCGTGGATAAAATCAGTCTTAAAATGTTGAAAAAAACCCGAACAGCCTTAGAACTCGTTCATCATCCCATTTTGATCGACTTCCAGAACGGACAGAAAAGTTTACTGTATTACGATGACAGTCCTGAATTAAAACAATTGAAATATTTCCCCTATATCCAATTTTCGATCATCGGTCTTTTCGTTTTGATTGGCTACATTATTTTCAGTACGTTCAGAAAAGCAGAACAAAATCAGGTTTGGGCTGGGATGGCAAAGGAAACAGCACATCAGTTAGGAACACCTCTTTCATCTTTAATGGCTTGGATTCAGTTATTAGAATCTCAAGATGCTGACCCAATGATCACTGCTGAAATGATGAAGGATGTGGTTCGTTTGGACAAAGTCACAGATCGCTTTTCCAAAATTGGATCAGTACCTAAATTAGAACCACAAAATTTAACACAAACAGTCATCAACGTAACAGAATATCTACGTCCACGGATTTCAGATAAAGTCACGATTACAGTTGATTCCAACGAAGATTTTATCACTAATCACAACGGTCCTTTGATCGAATGGGTTATTGAAAATATTTGCAAGAATGCAGTCGATGCAATGGGAGGAAAAGGAAAACTAAACATCCGGATGCACAGTTCACCGGAATGGGTTCACATCGATATCAAAGACAACGGGAAAGGAATTCCACCCAAAAAAATAAAAACCATTTTCGAACCTGGCTACTCCACTAAAAAACGTGGTTGGGGACTTGGATTAACCTTGGTAAAACGAATTGTCAAAGAATACCACAAAGGAAAAGTATTTGTGTTGGAATCACAGGTAGATGTCGGAACAACTTTCAGGATTAGTTTGCCGTTATAAAACAAGCAAACAAAAAAATTACATATCAATCTATTAATCACAATATAGCAACTTCAAATTCTCTTCAGATTTAACGTTTATATTCAACGCATACTTATTGACTATGAAAATTCTCCTCATCGAAGACGAACCCGAATTGTTGATTTCCATTTCAGATTTTCTGAAAATCGAGGGTTATATCTGTGAAAAAGCTCACAACTACATAAATGCCGAAGACAAACTTGCTTCTTATCAATACGATTTGATCATTTTGGATATTACACTGCCTGATGGCAACGGTCTGGATCTCATTCAACAAATCAAAAAAGTTCAACCGGGCGAAACCAGAATCATCATTCTTTCCGCAAAAAATTCATTGGATGATAAATTATCCGGACTGGATCTCGGTGCAGATGACTACCTCACAAAACCCTTTTACATGGCTGAGCTAAACTCGCGCATACACGCCATCAGCCGAAGAAAAAACTTCAATGGAAAAAATGAACTCCAATTCAATGAAATTGTTTTTGATCTTCGCGAAAAACAAGTCTATATACACAACAAACCGATTGTACTGACCAAAAAAGAATACGATTTTCTCAGTTATTTAATTACCAACAAGAACCGTTTGCTGACCAAAGAAAACATAGCCGAACACTTATGGGGTGATTATATTGATATGGCTGATAATTTTGATTTCGTGTACACACACATGAAAAACCTTCGTAAAAAATTGGAAGTTGCCGGCTGTGAAAACTACCTCAAAACAGTCTATGGAATGGGCTATAAATTTTCAGAATTATGAAGCTACTTTACAAAACCAGTCTGATCAATATCATCTTAGCGAGTAGCCTTCTCTTTGTCGGATGTGCTTTTCTATACATACTCATGACCGACACACTTGAAGCCGAATTGGATGAAAAACTCTTGGTCAACAAAGAACGAGTAGTTGATCAAATCAAAAAAGGGGAAGAAATTACTTCCATTCGCCCCATCATCAAAGTACATCTGCTCGATAAAAAAACACATCCTGACATGGACATCCGAAGTACTTTCTTGTACGATCCCACAGAAGAACAAGTTGAGTTTTTCAGAGAATTAAAATCCATTGATAACATCGGCGGAAAATCGTATCGAATTACCATCCGGCAAGTGATTTTGGAGCCACGTGATTATGTCAAACGTATAGGATTTGCTATCGTCATCATTTGGTTCGTTCTTATTATTGGTTTTTTCCTCATCAACTGGAAACTGTCTTCCAATATCTGGCGGCCTTTCAAGAACAACCTCCAAACTTTAAAAGACTATAAAATCGGGCAAAATGAACTGGTACAACTGGAATCCTCTAAGATTAAAGAATTCAAGGAATTAAACGACGTTATTTCCGAATTAACCAACAAAGCAGCTTCGGACTATCAGTCATTGAAAGAATTTACCGAAAATGCAGCGCACGAAATTCAAACACCACTGGCGATTATTCAGTCAAAATTGGAAGAAGCCTTACAACAACCCGATTTGACCGAAATTCAAGCTAATTGTATCAGTTCAGCTTTAACTGCATCTCAGCGATTGGGTAAATTGAATCAAACTCTGCTTTTTTTAACCAAAATCGAGAACAAGCAATTTACCGAAGAAGACACTTATCAGCTAGATCTGGAAATCGATAAAATACTAAAGCTGATGAAAGATTTCATAGTGGCAAAAAACATTTCACTTGAAACATCCATCAAGACGCACCCGATCAAAATAAATCATTTACTCTTGGAGACTTTGCTTTTCAACCTTATTGGTAATGCCATTAAATACAACATCGAAAATGGAATATTGAAAATAAAAATTGAAAATAATTCTTTGATCATTTCCAACCTTTCAAACGAGCCTGTGGAATCGCCAGAAAAAATGTTCAATCGTTTCACGAAAGCTGATCAATCCTCGTCTTCACATGGATTAGGATTGGCTATCGTTCAAAAAATATGTGATCAATACGGATACCGGATTTCCTATACAACCGATGAAAAATGGCATCAAATTGAAATTATTTTTTGAATTGGATTTAACTTCAAAATTGCTTCAGAATTGGGTTATAAGTTTGCTACATGTTTAACTTAATAAATTTAATTACCATGAAAAAAATGAATGTTCTTTCCGCGTTGGTTTGTGTAGCTGTTGTTTTAGCTTCCTGTAATCAAAAAACTGAAACAGAAGATGCTGCTTCAACTGAAGAAAATTTGGAAACCACAGTTGGCGATGAGGCTGACTTGAGTACTGCACATGAAAAAGCAATTGAAATCACTGCTCTTCCAAGTTCAGTAACGAGTAAAATCCAAAGTGATTATCCTGGTGCAGAATTAATCGAAGCAGACGAAATCTCGCAAGAAGATGGTGCAAAAAGCTACGATGTTGAAATCAAAGCTGATGGCAAAACCATTGAAGTAAAATACGATGAAAAAGGGACATTCCTTGGCGTTGAAAGTGATGATGCTGATCAAAAAGGAGAAACAGAACCTGAAAAAGAATAAGTCAACCACCACCTGAAAACAAGAAAGCCGGAATAGTATTTCCGGCTTTTTTGTTTTACTATTTATTATTAAACAAAATCTCCCGAAGGTGTTGTCCCCTTGAAACTGCCATCTTTATCATTTGGCATGGAAGAACCCAAGTCTAGCATTCTCAAAACTTCCTTGTCGACTACACGTTGAACGGTAATGTTGATCATTGTCGTTTCATTTGGATTTAATGCTTTCGTCAACATATCTGAAGTAGCCTTTATTTCACAAGGAACGTATTTTACAAATCCGGTATTCGGCCGAAGTTTCAATTGAAATCCCAACATCTGTGCACCTTGTATTGCTGGCCTAACTGTATTCCCTTTTGTATCTTGAACAGCCGGGCATCCAAACATGATATCGTAATTAAAAAAATACGTGATTACGTTTTTATTTAAGGTATTGACCTGACGATCGGCAAAGAAACCTTCTGGTAAATGATTCGGGTCACTATTAGGTCCTGCCGTCAATATCAAGTCGAAATCATTTACTGGTCGACCATCTGTATCGATAATTTTAAAGATCACAGTGGAAAAACGGTCGTGAATAAACACTCGATTTTTCAACCATCCATCAACAGTTTCTACTTTTTCATCTTGCTGAACTTTGGTTGTCTCTGTATTAAATTTCGCAATCAAAGCTGAATAATCTGTTTTATTCTTTACTGCGAAACAGTCAAAAATTGCGTTCAAAGTTTCACTACTCGCTGTATCAGACAAATCCTTTTTGATACTAGCCATAATTCCCATTTCTGTACCTGAATGTGACTTTCTCCTTACCACTCGGAAAGGAGTATCCATTGCTTCTTTGAAGGATTTCAATTGCAATTCTCCCATTATGAAATTACCATCAGCTCCTTTCACCGGAGTTGATTGTTCCAGTTCAATATACCTTGCTTGCAAATTTGCCAGAGCATTTCGCACGACCCCATCAGAACCTAATTCACCGGTATACGAATTCAAATTATCATACAATTTTCGGTCAATATCTTGTCCAGTAATTACAAAAGGAAAAACACCTGTATCACCAACTTGTTTTTCACCATTCATAATCCAATCCTGATTCAACGTCCAAGCTTCTGAACTTCCTTGTTCGAGCCAATTCAAAACTCCTTGGCCTGGTTCAACACCATCGCTCCATGACTTTAGTCGACTCAACGTTCCCTTTCCTAATTTTGCTAATGCAGAACCATAATTTGCTGGAGCCAACATTACTAAATGGCTCATGGGGCAAGTTTCAGGTGAGTTGTTATAAAACATATTCCACCAATTTCTGACAACTGGTCCACCGGTTGAATGCGTGATAGCAATAAACTTTTTGGCAGGATCCGTGATTTTTTCTTTTAGAGCTGTTTGCATAGCTCTTGAGATATCATCCAAAACCACGACATCATCAAAACTGATATATCGACTTAGAAAAACTTCTTCCACATTGAGTTCAATTCCGCGGCTGGTTCCTTCGTTACGTAAACGCAAAGGTAATTCACCATAGGTACTTAGATTCGTTACACTATATCCATGTACAAAGACAATCGTTAATGCCATAATTTCAGTCAGTTTAATTATTACTTGATTTAATGGCGTTAAATATCTGATTTATTTTTCAGTTAACAACTATCTTTTAATTTTTTAAGCAATAAGATGAAATCTACTTGACTTGAAGAAAAGATAATTATTTTTTCAATGAAAAAGGTTCCGACCAAATTGTCTTACCTGAAGTATGTCGAGCTTGATAACTATCAATAATATCAAAATCTGATCCAGGAATATATTCTATAAATTCAAACCCAATGACAGTAGAAGCAGGCAATAATTCATCCTTCATTAGGGGAGTGATGGCGATTTCATTTTCGCAAAATTCATTAGGTTTCAACGAAATTAATGTCGGGCTACTTTTCTCACAATCAGTAATTGAATGAAAATGAAACAATTCAGAATTTTTCAAAGAATACATCTCTTCCTGTTTACAAGTGACGTTTAGAAAGTAAATTGTTTCATCAGAAGTGTTTGTAATTTTCGTTTTTAGACGGAATATTTTAATCGATTGGGTTTCGCCTTTTTTTTGAGGATTAGCAATCAAAACCGTTTCCTCTTTTACCAGATGAACATCAAAAGACACATTGGATTTTTTGTGGGAGCTTGAATTTTCTCTATTAATTTTAAAAGAAAAAAGTAACGACAAACTTCCCAAAAACAGAATCACAAAATACCTTTTTCTCATTGTAATACTTTTACAAATTCCATGGAAGTAAAGTTACAACAATTGAACCAAATCATATTAAGATTAAGCAGCTGGTCCAGACCATTCATACCTAATTATTACTTAACTACTTTCAAAGTAAGTAAAACCTGAAATTCAAAACCATTATCATCTACCATTTTTTGAAATTCCAAATCCAATTTTTTTCCGATAGATGCTTCCTGATTTCTCATCAGATTATTGGTTGTTGTTGAATTGTATTGCAACATCAAAGCTGAATTGTATTGATCACTTCCTGATGGCCCGACTACTATATAGTTCGTATTATTTGAATTTACAAAGCCTTGGAAACGAGTTTCAAAATCTCCCTCTTGATTCAATGCATCCATAGCTCTTTTAATAGAGCAGTCCACACTTTTAGTAATTTCTAGCGGAACAGCATCCAAATTTTCTTCAAAATCGGCTTTACGGATTTTTGTTGTTGCAACCTGTTCTTTATCATCATAAAATGTAACTCGTTCTACAAAAAATGCATTTTTACCATCTTTTTCCTCGAAGCGTTCTTTAGAAGCATATTTTTTACCATTTCGAATGTAGAAAAGATTTGTGCCATAACTATCTTTTTCTTTGTCGACATATTTTTCTTCAACCTTCAAAATATTTCCTGATTTATCCAAAAAATCTTTTACTTCAAGAGAGGAACCATCTTCTTTTGTGAAATATAAACTATTCATGACATCCAACTTATCTTGAAGATCTGTATCGGCAATTCGCTTTTCAATTTCCGTTTCTTGTTTTTCCTGTTTGGAAATTTGTTCTGGTGTTGTAACAGTTTCATTGTTCGAATCATTTGAACCTCCACAACTTACTGTTAATGCTAAAATAGAGAATAGGAATATAATTTTGTTCATGTCCTTTTTTCAGTGAAATAAAAATCTGTGCAAAAGTAACAAGTATTTGACTCTTTTTGGTTTCAAATGTCAATAAAGATGAATGAATTCATAATTTTCTATCAAACTATTAGGATTTACTTGAAAAATGACTTATATTTGTACCGCAATTCGAGGTGACATTCACCAAAATTGAATGGATTGTGGGGTGGAGCAGTTGGTAGCTCGTCGGGCTCATAACCCGAAGGTCGCAGGTTCGAGTCCGGCCCCCGCTACTACGCCATAAGGCAACGACAAAAGCAATCTAGAAATAGGTTGCTTTTTGTCATTTATACCCTCTGTATCCATTGATAATGCTGAACTAATCAAAAAAAAAAGATTTACATTTTTGGTTAGATATCGTCTATTTTTAATGTCCAATGATAAACCTTCTGGAAACACTAATTCTTGTGTTCTCTTTTTTACCTCGATGTTATTTAAACCCCAGTATTTACTGATGTTTGAAACTACATCAACTGACATATCAATGTATCTATCTAGGTTAGATATTTTTGAATCCGTTTGAATTAACTTTAGTTTCAAATCATCAATTTTACCTTCTAACTCTGATTTTAATTCATTATAAATCTCTTTATCAT
>CAIUKX010000611.1 GCA_903899795.1 uncultured Flavobacteriales bacterium | reverse complement strand
TTACAAATACTGCACCAGCCAAAGTAACCGCATAGATTGAGACAACTGACGACCAGGAGTTATTCATACATATGGCAACCCTATCTCCCTTTTTTACCAAATCTTTTTTTGCATCATATTTTAGGTAATAGTAAAGCCCCACATCCTGATAGATGTAGGGTCTTTCACGTAATAATTCCACATCAAAATATTTTTCGACGATGGCTAGAAATTGGTGGTTTTGGTGTATTCTAGTGTGTTGTAAATCAAAATTGAAACAAGCAACTTGTTCGGTTTTTAAGTAGTTTTTGACCGCCGAATAGACGATATAGCGGGGTGCATATTTCATTGTATTTCGTTTGAAAAAGAGCATTG
This sequence comes from uncultured Flavobacteriales bacterium, assembly GCA_903899795.1. GTDB lineage: Bacteria > Bacteroidota > Bacteroidia > Flavobacteriales_D > Crocinitomicaceae > CAIUKX01. The sequence continues at coordinate 2,069 of CAIUKX010000611.1, read as the reverse complement.
TTGAAGATTGTTGAACAAAATTAGGCTGGTTGCGCGTAATCTATTTATGTTTTGAAAGTCGAAACTCCAACAAATGAAAATAAAAAAAGGTGGTACTCACGCACCACCTCAGCTATAAAAAATGAGTTTCTTTTAACCTTCGATCCTCTTCGTCACGACATTATCATATTTCTCAGCATCAAATTCTTTTTCACTTTTCGCGATCACCAAGGTAGCCACTCCATTTCCTACAAAATTAGTAATGGCGCGTGCCTCACTTAAAAATTTATCTATTCCCAAAAGAAAAGCCAACGAAACTTCCGGAATCTGCGGAAAAGAAGCTATTGTTGAAGACAATACTACAAAGCCACTTCCAGCAACACCAGCAGCACCTTTCGAAGTAAGCATCAAAATTCCTATCATCATCATGATTTGTGGAAAACTCAATGATACATTATTTACTTGTGCAAGAAATATGACCGACATAGAAAGATAAATAGATGTTCCGTCAAGGTTAAAAGAATAACCTGTTGGTACAACCAAACCCACGACTGATTTTTTACACCCGGCCGTTTCTAATTTTTCCATTAACTTCGGTAAAGCAGATTCGGAGGAAGAAGTTCCTAAAACAATCAAAATTTCCTCACGGATATAGCGCAGGAATTTCAGAATTCTTAAGTTGTTGTATCGCATAATTGCACCTAATACCAGTAAAATAAACAGAATCATAGTCCCGTAAACACAAACGACCATTTTCGCCAGCGGAACTAATTTATCCAATCCATATTTTGCAACTGTAAATGCCATCGCTCCAAATGCGGCAACCGGAGCAAAATACATCACGTATTTCAAAATCTTAAACACAAACTTCGATGCTTTTTCCAATTTGTGAATAATACCCTCTCTTTTCGAATAAAAATTCAATCCAATTCCACAAATCAAGGCTATACCTAAAGTAAGAAGTGACATGTAACTTTTCAAAAATAAGAGGAAAGTCATGGCTTCTTTTGGCTTGGGTTTATATGCCTCCAACGTCATTCCCGATGTGTCGAATTTTCCTGGTTGGACAAAAAGAGCAACAAATATCCCAATCGCCAATGCCAGCGTCGTAACTACTTCAAAGTAAATCAACGATTTCAAACCGATTCGCCCAACTTTCTTTAAATCCCCCATGGACCCAATTCCAAGTACGATCGTAAGAAAGATAATCGGCACTACAAACACTTTAATAACAGCGACAAAAGAAGTTCCCAATACTTCCATTTTCAAACCCAAATCCTTTGAATTGTGTCCTAAAAGGATTCCGGCAATGATCGCTATTAATACATAAAATGTGAGATGCCTTACTATTTTTTTCATCGTATCGATTTTTTAGAGTCTTGTTGTAAATATATTATAATTCAATTGGAAAACTGTACTAATCACCTTATTTTAGACATGAGCATCTCTAAAAACTCAATTATCGAGACGAAATTAAAATTTAAATCCGGAGTTTACTGATGTAAATGAGGAAGTTAAATTTTAATTTCAACGATGAGAAGTGATTTTTTAGAGGTACTCATAAATCTGAATTACTTTTAACAGTACTATGGCACAAACTTCAAATCCAACACAAATCTGGAAAGGAAAATTTTCCTACGACCCTGAAGAATACGGTCAGAGCGAAGATGTGAACTTTGAACTCTACATCGTTATGAAAGATTCTACCTTCGAAGGAGTTGTCTACGACGATGAGTTTCGATCATTCAGTGATTTGTTACCCAAAGTAAAAGGATTTATAGATAATCAACATATTAATTTTGTCGTAACCTATCCTATTGCTTATTCCATTGATGATGACGACGTCATTTCTATTGATCCGACACAAAAAGGACATGATGTTGCCTACGACGGACATTATCTTGATAAACTTGGAAAATGGGTCGGAAAATGGGAAATTCTCCCTAAAAAAATCAAAAACAAAGAGGATGAATATTTCCAGCATCATTCCATTGGCGACTGGGAAATGGAGATGTAATGTCATTTTTTGATATTTAAATAGTTTCTTATTTTTTAAGTTGTAGTTAATAACTATTTTTATAAAAACTTAA
>CAIUKX010000610.1 GCA_903899795.1 uncultured Flavobacteriales bacterium | reverse complement strand
TACCTGTTCCTGGAGGGCCAACCAATAAAGCTCCTTTTGGGATTTTAGCTCCTAAATCAGTGTATTTTTTTGGATGTTTAAGGAACTCAACGATTTCTTGAATTTCAACTTTTGCTTCTTGTAAACCGGCAACATCTTTAAACGTAATGTTTGTTGATTTTCCTTTTTCGTACATTTTAGCTTTCGATTTTCCAATATTGAAAATCTGTCCGCCACCGCCACCGCCGGAACCTCCACTCATTCGGCGCATTACAAACATCCATAAAGCGACAACGATAATAACAGGTAGAAGATATCCTAAGATGATACTGAAATAATCCGGTTCATCTTTTTGTTGATAGGTAATTGAAGCTTTATGTTTCAACTTTAAACTTTCATTCGTTTTTTTGATACCTGTAACAAATTCACCGACATCTACTAAATCCAATTTATAAACAGGGTCGTCATTTTTGATTCTTCCACCTTTATTGAAGGCTTCTTTCATCTTTTTGAATTCACCTTTATTCGCTTCTTTAATGAATTCTTTTCCTTTTTTATTCAGTGTAAAATCAGCTCTTGTTTTGTTGACAATGAATACATTTTCAATGTAACCACTGTCTGCCAGGGTAGAAAACGATTCTTCATATTTTACAATGGTAGCTGGAGTTGAAGAACTGAAAATTTGGAAACCAATCAGTGCCAAAGCAATGGCTCCGTAAATCCAATAAATGGATACAGGATTCTTCTTGCTATTATTTTGTTTATTGTCTGTCATTGAAAATGAAAATTAATTCAAGTTTGGAATGTTTGTTCTTTTGGCATCTGCCCATAGATCTTCAAGATCATAAAAATCACGTGCTGTCTTATAAAAAACATGAGCGACAACACTAACATAGTCGATAAGTACCCATTCGCTGGTTCCTTTTCCTTCCGTATGCCATGGACGTTCTTTGATTTCTTTACGAGTATGTCTAACCACTGATGAAGTGATCCCATCGATTTGAGTGGAGGATTCACCAGTACAGATGACGAAAAAATCCGCAACTGAGGCTGAAATATCCCTTAAATCTAATACCACAATGTCTTGTGCTTTATTTTCTTGCATTCCCTCTACAATCGTATCGCAAAGCTTTTTTGAGTTTATCTGTTTTTTGAGCATCTAGAATTTTTATACCTTACAAATCTAACTTTAAATTTTAAATTTACCCGATTTTAATAACGTTTTATCCTACCAATTTTTCTGATATGCTCGGTCGAAAAATGATACAAATCGATAGTGTTGATTCAACCAACAATTATGTTGCCAAGTTGCTGATTGAACAAAAAATAGAACATGGTACGGTAATAATGGCAGAAGAGCAGACGGCGGGAAAAGGTCAGAGAGGTACTGTTTGGTCTTCAAAACCAGGTGAAAACCTTATTTTTTCGATTTATTTGGATACTGCTAAACTGTCAGTCAGGGAGCAATTTGTGTTGACGCAATTTGTTTCTGTTTCGGTTGCTGAAATGCTGAGAAAACAAGGATTAAATCCGGTTGTAAAATGGCCGAACGATGTGTTAATAAATCATAAAAAAATTGCAGGCATTTTAATTGAGAATCAATTGAGTGGTCAGAACCTAAATGGAACTATAGTAGGAATTGGGTTGAATGTCAATCAAATTGAATTTGGTGAACTGAATGCTACGAGTATGTGTTTGGAAAAAAATCAAAAAATGGCTGTGCAGGAAATTGCTTTTTCTTTGATCCATGAATTGAATCGTTTTTGGGAGTATGTTGAAAATCGTGATTTTAATTTATTGAATCAGTTGTATTTAAGTAACATGTGGCTGCTCAACGTTCCTGCAAAATTTACGGATAATGAAGGAATGTTTGAGGGGATTATACGCGGATTTGAAGAAAGTGGTTTACTTAGGATGGAAAAAAATGGATCTATCGTCAATTATGACTTGAAGGAAATCGCTTTTAATTTTGAATGTTAAGTTTTGAATTTTTAATTAATTCAACATTCAAAATTAATAACTCAAAATTAAGAAAAGTGTTCTTGTAATTTTTGAGCCATATGATTGAATAAACCGGTAAGAGGCTTTTCAACCATCATTTTAAGGAACATATTCACTTCACCGTCAAATTCAAGATGTCCAGTGGTTTTTTCACCATTTTCGTTGATGAAAATTGTCAATTTAAAGGGGAAAGGTGACTTTTCTCCAGATTTCATAAAAACTTTGTTCTGATTCTCAGCTCCGTTTTGGATGAGTGAAATCGTTACACCGCCCTGTACTTTAAAGGAACATTCTGTTGCTGAAGCTTTCCAGTCTGAAATTTTATCCTGCGGAAGTAAATGAATCAAATTGGTTGAATCAGTAAGAAAAGAAAAAATAACTCCTTGCGTTGCGTTGACTTCTACTTTTTGACTTTCGATTTTCATATTGAAAATTTAAACATTCCAAGTTTCAGGACTTTTCTTCC
>CAIUKX010000609.1 GCA_903899795.1 uncultured Flavobacteriales bacterium | reverse complement strand
TTTTAATGATACGGCGACCACCGAGATCTACACAGGCGAAGACACTCTTTCCTACACGACGCTCTTCCGATCTCCATTGACTAATGACTAATGACTAATTTTGAAACCATGAAATACTCAACATCATTTATACGCTTTAACTGGGTCACTTTGGTGCTCATCTATTTGGTTGTCATAGCCGGAAGTTTTGTAAGAATTACGGGAAGTGGAATGGGATGTCCCGATTGGCCAAAGTGTTTTGGACAATGGGTTCCTCCAACGGAAAAAAGTCAGTTACCGGATAATTACCGTGATATTTTTGCAGGTAAAAGAGCCCAAAAAATCGATAAATTTACCAAATTTCTGAGTAGTATTGGGTTGAAAGATATTGCGAATAAGATCAAGGAAGATAAAACGCTTTTATTGGAACAAGAGTTCAATGCTAAAAAAACATGGACAGAATATGGAAATCGGTTGGTCGGATTTCTAGCTGGAAATGCCGTCTTGATCGTTTTTATCTGGATTTTGCTTTTTTACCGCAAGCGCAATTTGGTTATCTTGTCCTTGTTGAATTTGATTTTTCTCGGTTTCGAAGCATGGTTCGGATCTATTGTTGTAGCGACCAATTTAGTGCCTTGGACTATTACCGTACATTTGTTTTTTGCATTGGTGATCATTGGTTTGCAGCTAATCATTATTCGAAAAATCAGTCAAAAGCAAAGTCAAAATGTTCAATTGGAACCGTTGATGAAGTGGTTGGTTATTTTTTGTTTTGCGATTACCTTTTACCAGATGTTTTTGGGCACACAAGTACGTGAGCATATCGATGAATTGACAAAACAAGGATTTGGCAGAGAAAGCTGGACAGATCGTTTGGGAATTTCGTTTTTCATTCACCGTAGTTTTTCATGGATGGTTCTCACTATTTTGACATTCATAGCCTGGAAAAATGAGAGAGGTCAAAAGCTTAAGATCCTCAGAACTTCCTATGTTTTATTAGCTCTGGAGTTGATCTCGGGAATTTTGTTGGCCTATGCAAATATGCCGGGATTGGTACAAACGAGTCATTTGGTATTTGCAACCATTTTATTGGGAACATTGGGAATGACGGTTTTGAGATCTGGATCTTCCGCTCAAAAAGTAACCATTGTTTAGCAGAGTACGAACATGGAGCATCAACACGAACATCATCATCATGATGCTATTGCATTGACAAGTGTAAACAGCGCTTTTATTGTTGGGATTACCCTAAATTTTTTATTTGTTGTAATTGAAGTGATAACGGGGTTGTATACGCATTCTCTTTCTTTACTTTCAGATGCTGGTCATAACCTTGCAGATGTCGGAGCTTTGGGACTTTCGTTGCTGGCATTTCGCTTGTTAAAAGTAAAAGCTACAAAAAAATATACCTACGGATACAGAAAAACGACAATTCTCGTCGCATTGTTCAACGCAATGATTTTATTAATTTCCATTGGAGCTATTGCATACGAAGCGGTTCATCGTTTTTTAAGCCCCGAATCTGTGCAGGGAATCACAATTTCAGTAGTTGCTGGAATCGGAATTATTATTAATTCAGTAACAGCACTTTTATTTCTTCGTGATAAAGACAAAGATTTAAACATTAAAAGTGCTTATTTACACTTGATGAGTGATGCCATCGTATCATTGGGTCTTGTTATTTGTGGAATTGTAATATTTTATACACACTGGTTTTGGTTGGATGGTGTGATGAGTATTGTAATTGCAATTGTTATATTTCTCAGTACCTGGAAGCTTTTGAGAGATAGTTTGCGTTTGTCACTTGACGGTGTACCGGGAAATATTAATATTGACGATGTTAAGTCCAGTATAATAGAGGTTGTGGGGGTAATAGATTTACACCACATACATGTTTGGGGGATTAGTACCACAGAAAATGCGTTAACTGTACATTTGGTTTTAGAAAAGGATGTGACAGTTGAGCAAGAATTAGAAATAAAACGAGAAATAAAACATAAATTAATACATGTAAATATCCACCACGTTACGCTGGAAACTGAGAGAAAAAGTGGATTTTGTGATACTGAAGTGCGCATCAAAATATAATTAATATGAAATCTAAAATAATTGTAATAGCTATCTTTGGATTGTTGGGTTTGATAGTGGGTGGTATTTACGAATTTAACCCCCATAAAGAAAAATCTAACTATGGGGTATATGCTTTGATATTTATATTTGTAGCGTTTATCCCCTTAGTAAAATTTATCTTTCCAAAATTAAAAGAAATGGAAGTTGGAACACTTAATTTTTTTCCAAATCTAATCAAGTATTTCTTCGGGAAAAAGTAGCTATAAAAAATAGATTGAGGTAGTAGAATAAGGAGGGTTAATACTCACTTTAATCTACTACCTATTTTTCATTTGGAAAAGTAAGTAAAGATTAGAACAGTTTTGTTGTGTAATAACGGGATAGTGCAAAGATCAATATTTAGCACTTCTTTTTATTACAATCATACAAATCTCCTCATTCATTTCATCCAACTTTTCATTATCAAACATTTCAAGGTAAATACCTGTCACAGCATTTCCATACTCATGACCTAAAGCTTCTGCAATAATATCCTTACTGTACCCAATCTGTTTTGCAATATTGGCATAAGTATATCTAAAGACGTAAGTGGTTATGTCCTCATTGGTCTTAATCATTTTACCTAATTTTTTAAGGTGAGCATTTATTACTTTCCTTTTTTGTGTTTGCAGTTCCAAAGGTCTAAATTTGTTATTGAGTTCTTCATTGGTTAAAATACCAAGTAAGGTTTCATTTGGAGTAAATAACTGTAAAGTTTCTTGCAGTTCATCATGGATTTTGATACTGTACATTTTACCTGTTTTAGCTCTTTTATAGATAATCCGGTCTCCTTTTATGTTTGTTGGTTTTAATAGTATTAAATCCTTTAAATTAATGCCACGGAGCATAAATATCATTTTACCAATAAGCCAGCTTTTGTAATAAGGATTTTTAGGGTCAAGATTCAAACCAAAATAACCTTGTATCTCTTTTAATGAAAGTACTCTTGGAGTGGTTTTATCTTTTTTGATTTTATACTTCCTGAAGGGATACCAGTTTAAGTCAACATAATCCAAGTTAATAGCCTTATTGCAAATTGACCGGAATGATCTCATATATACTCCAATTCCATTCACTGATACACCTCTCTTTAGCAGATTGCTTTCAAGTTCCAATAGGTCTTTGTAACCTAGCTTTTTGAAAGGTAGTTGCAAGTTTATTTCTTGAGACACCACAGATAAGCTTGTTTTGTGCACCCTTGCATTACCAATTCTACTAGCTTCTTTGAGTTTTGTAATTTCTTCCTCCCAAAGTTCAACAACAGTTACTTCATCCGGCAACTTGTTCACCAAATAGTTTCTAATATCTGCAAGGTTTTCATTACCAACATGAGCCACCATGTAAGCCCTCAATCTTGTATAATAATGGTTTCTTAATTGTTCTAGTTGGTGGTTACTCACATTATCTTTAATAATGCTGTTGGTTCTTAGATCAAATTGTTCTTTTTTAACTGTGTAGCCTGAAGCAATGTCTTTAAAATCTTTATTAAGTCTTAATCTGAAAACTATTGCAAATGTTCCGTCCTTCCTTGCCCTTCTTGTGTCAAGTACTAAATTAATTGTTGCCATAAATTTGTTTGTATGGCTGTTTACCTAAATGAAAAATGTACACACCATGTACACACCAAAACCATAAATCTTGCAATAAACAGGTATTTGGAGTAAATACTTTAAGCAGAGTTATAGAATAAGTAAAAGAAGGATTGAACACTAAATAATCATCACTTTATAATAATAATTACACCTTTTACTGTATTACTAAATCTTCTGAAACCCTTATTTCACTAAGTACTCAAATAAATAAGCAAAACCTATTGCAAATAGATTTAATACTGCTATATTTGCAACCCGAATTTGAGGAAAAAGGTTGTTTTTCAATTTCAAATTCAACGGTCCTATAGCTCAGTTGGTTAGAGCACCTGACTCATAATCAGGTGGTCCTTGGTTCGAGCCCAAGTGGGACCACGTAAAACGGTGTAAGCCCTTGTTTATCAGACGATAGCAAGGGCTTTTTTTATGTGTCGTAGTAAAAGTCGTATTACTTAAACGACCTAGTTTCTCTAAATCCAACTTGACAACCCTTCAAAATCTTAGTAACTTTGTATAACTTATATATAATCGTTATTTCGAGGTTCTAAACGGTGAAATTATATTTAAGGGTCGCCATTGAGCATAAAAAAACCTCAAGAAATACCAGTTCAACAAAATGAACAAAACAATTTTAACTTCTCGTGATGTGATGGAATTAATCGGCATCTGCGAAAACACGTTGTTAAAAATGGAACGTAATGGTGAAATCAAAGTAGATTTTCGTATTAGTAACAGAAAGCGTTATTATTTGGATAATCTTTTGAAATCATTAAAACGTCTAAATTAGTTAACAACTAAAACTCATAAAAGATTCTCTTTCTTTTAACTATTGGTCGAGCAACCACCTAATGGTGGTTTTGCTTAACCTATCAAAAATGTTTATCCAGCAAGTAAAATAGGTGCAATTCTAATTTAAGTTTTTTACCTCTTCTTTTTACTATTTACAAGTTATATAAAAAATATTATAGTTGTAAATAGCATTGATTTTACTGGTATTCAAAATAAATCAGAGCAAAAAATGCACTTTTCGTAGATGGTGCATATTTATAATAAAATCAAAGGATTACTCACGCTTGCGTGTCTAGTCCTCCTTTAATAAAGTAAATAGAAAATGAATAATATTAATGAAATAAATAAAACTAGAATTAAGCTGTATTATAATTTAAGTGAATTAATTCCAATCACTGGATTAAAAACAAGGACATTAAAATACAGAATGTTGGAAATAAAAGAAAAATATATTGATGTTCCAAATTTATTACGAAGAGAAGGTAGGAGCTGGAAAATACACTATACTATTATTAATGAGTTTATGCCTAAATATTCACCTACAACTAAAACTATATACAATGAAAATTGGACTTCTACGTCTACTTGGAATCCAAAACACAATTATACTGGTGATTATCATTCTCATTTGGTTAATGAGATTAAAAGTCTGCTACCAGAAGATAAATTAGTTTATACCATTGAAACTGATAAAAGAGGTGTTCATCACGTTCACCTTATGTGTACCGCAAAAACACTTGATTTAGCAAATGCTGTTGAAACAGTGTTAGGGCGTTATCTGGACTTAAAAAGAGAATGTATGATACAAACTACTAAAATCCATAATAAATACTCACTGTTTGAGTATCTGCGAAAAGCATCACTTGGTGGTGCGATATTATAATAACTAATCTTAAAATCTATAAAATGGAAATAAGAAACTTTAACTACAACCCAGTGCTTCGCCAATTATTGGTGAACTATATTATTAGAACTTATCAGCAAGAAGCGATTATTGATGACGACCATCTAATGATGGAATATCATCTATTGATTAGAGATAACCGATTAAACGACCTTTTCTTTGAGGAAATGCTAAACAACTATTTGAACGATGGCGACAACTTTAGAGGATAAGATAAGGGTGAAGCAGTTGCAACAAAGCACCGAGCAAGACCCACAGAAAAAACAAGAATTGCAGAAGCAATTGACGAAATTAAGATTACGATTACAACTCGAGAAGCTTAAATGACGGTTACCGACCTCCAAGGGGAGGGCTAGTAGCGTGACTAGAACCGCACCATAAAGGTGTTCATTATTTTTTTGGAACGATGCGGTGTACTTAATTTAAAGGTGCAATTCTATTTGTTCCTTTTTGTACCTAGATTCACACGTTTACGCTATGTGAATTTGAGTATCAAAATTGTTTTAAAAAGCAAAACACCATCATTCAGTTGATGGTGTTCATTGAGTGTTTCAGAATTTTTATAAATTATTTGGGTTATGCAGGAGCATAACCCATTTAGTTTTTATGCTACCAAGTTTTTAACCTTTTGAACTGTACCACTTGACTTACCAGTAAGTTTCATAGTGTTTCTAACTGATTGACCTTGTCTTAAAAATTTCACGATGTCAGCGTGTTCTTTTAATAATTGGTTGTTATCTTTTAAAGAACCTTTTTTTCGCCCAAGAGCGGAATAGCCATTTTCTCTAATAAATTTGTCTCTTCCCGAATTCAAACGCTCTTGAATTAGGGATAATTCCATGGATGCAAATGTCGATGCGATTGATAACATTGTTTGTACCATTGCATTCTTATCACCATTTGGTAGCAAAGTGTGAAGTTTAAAATTATCTACGATTATGTTGATTCCATTCTCATTAGCTTTTTCAAGAAATAAGGCAAAGCTCGAGATTTTACGGGATATTCTCGAAATTTCAAGGGCTATGATATGTTTAACATCATTGTTGATAGCGAACTCTAATATTTCAACATTTACCTCGTCATTTTTAGTTCCACTTTTGTAGTAGGTAAATTCTTTTACGATTTGGTACTGGTGACCATAAGTCGATGTTAAGGATTGTGATTGACGAGTTACATCTTGTTTAGACTCGTTAGTTGAACATCTAGATATTATAATTGCTTTCTCCATAACATCAAAGATACCAGGCATTTAGATAGTATCAAAACAAATCAAAGAATATTTTCGATACATTTAAACCGTATCATTTTTAGTGTGGATAGATTTAATTTGATACAGTTTAGGTTTTGATACAGATTCAAAAAAAATATCTATTTTGCATGCTCAAAAATGTAACATGGGAAAAAGATGGCAATCCAATATTTCTGATTGGAATAATGTATCAAATGAAACAGCGAACTTATTTATTGATTTAGCTGAAAAAAGATTAGATGAAACTATATCCACCGCATAACATTTAAGTGAGAAAAATGATAGATTACTTACGCTTTCTATAACATTAGTTACACCAATACTTGGATATTTGATAGATGCTTTTCTAAAAAATAAAATAAATGAGTTCTTACTATATTCATTAATGATTATGGCTGTAATAATCACTTGTTCTTTATATTTTTTGGTTAAAAACTTAATGTTTAATAAATTAGGCGCAAAAGGTGAAGAACCCAAATATATAATGACTGAAGAATTCAGACTAAATCATGATGATGATGAGCACTTTTTAAATTTAGCTTTTCATATAGCTGAAATTTACCAAATGAAAATTGATAACAATACTAAAATAAATACTAAAAGGCAAAGAAGATTAGAAATTTCAATATACCTTCTAATAAGTATTCCTATTAGTTTCCTTTTGGCTTGGGCTTATCTTTTGGTTTTGGCTGAACTGAAGCCCTAATTTCATAAGAAGTAGTATTTGTAATTGTTCTTGGTTTATCGGGTTTTTTATCTTTATCACTCATATTTTTAATATTTATATCTCAATATTATCTATCTCTTTCATTATCCTATCCGTCTCAAACATAGCCACAATTATCTTCTGATAATGCAATATATCTTCAAAACTCAATTCTCTATCTTTACGGTCTTTGAGCCATTTTTGAGCGGGTTGGTAACCACCAATAAAGAAGTTCCAGGATACTTCTGGAACGTTGCTGAAATACTGTGTTTCGTTGATGTACACATTGCCGTTCTTGTAAATTGGTTTTGTTACTATGTTGTCGCCATCTTCGGGATAACCAGTTATGTATTTTTCAACTACTGGACATTCTAATAAATGTACCTGGCGTAGTTCACCACCTAATTTCACCAATTGCCAAAACTTTTCGTGTTCCAGCGGAGCTGGAACACGAGGAAAATCAATCTTTAAAAATTCCTTGTATGTTTCTCTATATGTTGGTGAATGTAAAACAGCATATATATAATCTAATAAATCTATTGGAGCAAATGTATTTGGTGTAACTTCTTTCTCGTTAGTGAAAGTTAAACCTATTCCCTTAGCAATATAATCTACTATTGTCATTTTTAAATTCGGCATTCTCTCATTTTCTCTAAATGCTTCTTGTTGATTTTTACTTTCTGGATAAATATATAGAGGAAAACCATTCCCAGTGCCAAATAATTTAGCACTTGCTGTAATGTTACCTTCAAATATTTTATTTGTAATAAAAGAATGTCTATAATCTTGTGTTGTTTGTCTAGGAATAATTAACCCGAAGTTTGGCTGTAATAAATGCTTCATAATGTTATACCTACCATTACAAACAAAACCATTTTGTTTACCAGAGTAAAAAGTTTTTCTAATGTCAAATGGACGATAATAAATATCTTGCCATACTTTAGGATTTTCTATATTGATTTTAACATCTTCTTTCGCCCTTCCAATTTTCCAATCTCTTGCGTCAGTAGTATTATATTTTAATGCAATTTCATTTTCATTCAAATCTTTGAAATCATTTATTGTTTTCTTTAACGATTCACTGTCAAAATGTATTGTTATTGAGTCTCTAATTGTTTCTATTCCAGCAACTTTATCATGAAATAATTCTTCAACTTTAAATCCTTTATCATATACTTCTTTTAAGCCAAAATCTTTCTTGGCAAAGAAATAATATGGTTCAGACAATTTTAAATTTAACCAATTTATGTCATGAATATTTTTGGTTAAAAATTCATACTTAAAATTACGTTTACCTTGTAAGTCAAAATGAAATACTTCGCCAATTTCTTTAGGTTTCTTTTTGCCAGTTTTTATAAAGATATTTACCGAAACTCCTTGCATAATATCAAAAACATTTTGGTCGGGGCTACCATCTATACAAACTTCTTTTTTCTTAGCATTTCCATGTAAATCCAAAATGTAAATTTTGTCAAAACTTTCTAAAAGGTGTTTACGCATTTGTCGATGGGTAATACCATCAATAAAGCTGTTATTTGAAATATATGCTAGAATTCCTTCACCATTTTTATCAATAAAATATTGACCAAAGCGGGTGAACTTTATATAATCGTCATCAAGATTAATTTTACGTTCATTCAAATCCTTTTTATAATCAGCGATTAAATTTTGTATCCATTCGTTTTTATTGGTGCTACTGACAGCATAAGGAGGATTTCCAATAACACACATAACTGGTGTATCTCTTTTTATTTCATTTGCTTGGTTACTTTCATCAGATAACCAAGAGCTAAAAAGTGTACCGCTATCTTCGTGTGGTTCTTCAAGTGAGTTTGTTAAAAATATTTTGAAACGTTGGTCATCACTTGGTTTATAGCCAGTTTCAGTAAGTAACATATCCATTTTAAGGTGTGCCATGGCGTAACTCGCCATCAATAACTCAAATCCATTAAGTCGAGGTATAAGGTCTTTAGAAACATATTTAGACCAAATCCCTTGCTGTCCTTCAAATTTCTTGTGAATATGTTTTACAACTTCTGCCAAAAATGTTCCAGTACCAGTTGCGGGGTCAAGTATCTGAACTTTGTGTACTTCTTTTTCAATTGTTTTACCGAAGTAGTCTACTTTTACTTTTGTTTTACTAGTATCCGCTAATCCTTGCGGTAAATTAAATTCTGTTTTTAAAATGTCATCAACTGCTCTAACTATGAAGTTCACCACTGGTTGTGGTGTATACCACACACCTCTGGCTTTTCTTAATGCGGGGTTGTATTCTCCTAAAAATGTTTCATAAAAGTGTACTACTGGGTCTTCTTGTTTGGTGCTCTTGCCAAAGTTTTTCATTATGATAGCAACATCAGAAGCAAGAAAAATACTCACTAATTCGTCTACAATCCACACTAAACGGTCATCTAAATCGTACCCCGCAATATCTTGAAAAAGTTTACGTAGGAAAGGATTTGATTTAGGTATTAATCGAGATGCTTCTTCACGTGAGAAGTCTTTTAATGTTGGGTCGTGATATCGAGCCGCAAACATACCATAAGCAATGGTTTGAGCGTAAATATCGGCAAATGATTTATTGTCGATGTCGTGTATCAGCATTTTCTGAAACGACAACATTTGTGATTTGATTGCTGAACGAATTTCTTCTTTATCATCATTATTCAATGATTTTTCGATAATATCCGCCATCAATTTTGCCTTACCCGCCATCATCTGGGCTAACTTGGTAGGCGATTTTATAGTTTGGGAAAATGTTTGAGCAAAGTTTTTGATCAGTTCGGAGAACTGATCAAAATTGTTGCTCAATGGTATTATGTTACCATTGTCTAGTTTTGCAATCGCAATTTTTGTCACAAACTCACCATCTTTATAGAAATGGAAGTCCATATAGTCTGTAAAGATTAAGTTTGTTAAACCCGATTTATAACGGTCAAACTGTTCTTTCAATGTTTTACTAGCAAGGTCAACACCAATATCTTTTGCTTCGATGTAACCAATAGGAATATCTTTACGAGTCAATACATAATCGGGAGCACCACAACTCACTCTGGCTGGTTCATTGGTCACCAGAACACCTGGTAAAATATCCATGATGAGGTTTTGAAGGTCACCACGATATGAGTGCTCTCTTGCGTTACCAGTTTTGAAAAGGATTGTAATTTTATCGAGGTATTGTTGAATTGTCATTGGTTTTTTGTCTTTATATTGAGGTAAATATAAAAAACAAAAAGAGAAATACACTCAATACCCTAACAAGTATATATACTAACTTCTAATCCCTTTTTCTTTCTAGTTTCATTCATTGAATCAAGAGCATCAACAAATTTAATAGCGTTATCAACTAAATCAGATTTGTCGTATTTATTTAGTATTTCTTTTGCGTTATGTTTAGGGTGCGTGATTGGTTCTATTGTTTCGTTGTGTAATCCTAATTGTTTTAAATTTGTTATAAAGGTAGCTCTGCAATCGTGAGGTGAAAATACTTCGTGCTGTTCTTTGTACTCGATTGTACCATCTTTACTTTGATTATAGTAATAATTCGTAATTTTTACTACTTCATGGAATTCTAAAAACTTTAATAAACTCTTAATATAACGTCTTATAACTTGGTCTGCTGGTATTTTAGGGAACTTATCACCGTTTGCATTTAAAAGGTCTTTAACTGGCTTTAAAATAGGTATGCTAACATATAAGTCTTCTTTCACTTCTTGATTTTTTCTTATTTCAGTATAAAAGCAATAACAATCTTGACCATTACGTGATTCAATCGTTGGTGTGATTTCATATAGGTGCTTCATATCACCAAGACGTAATCCAGTGAAGGAAGATAGTATAATATAATTTTTTGCGTGGGTAAAGGATTTTAGATGACTTACATCTGTTTCAATGATTTTTTGAAGTTCATTTGGTGTCAGAAATAGTTCATATGATTTCTTCTTTTCTTGTATTTTCATTCCCTTTTTCTGGTGGTTAAAACCAATAGGTATGTCGTTCTCGATAGCTTCATTAAATACTGCTCTTAAATTTTTACAGTCTTTAGCAATAGTTGTTTGAGTAAGGTAAACCTCATTGTCCTCAAAATATTTGGTGTTTACCACATCGAAAAAATCCCAGTACCAATCAACTGTCAGTTTACCAAGTACTAACTTGGTGTTTTTTATTTCTTCATACTGCTTTAAATGACGAACTAAATTGTTGTATTGCTTCTTGGTGTCGGCTTTAATATTTATTCGTTTTCCAATATAATCCTCAATAAAAGGCACTAATAATACATCAGTTGAAACTTTGTCAATCCTACCTAGTCTTTCTTCAACTAAACGTTTTAATTCCTTTGGTTCTGGGTCGTGGTCGTGAGAGTTACGGTAAATAGTTAGTTGGTCATAGCTGGTTCTTTGTATGGTGTCTAATGTATCATTTAGCTCTTTACCTTTACTTCTAACATATGCTGAATTAGCTCTATATGTTTTTTCATCCCAATTAATTTTGCTAATTTTGTAAGAGGTTGAAATCCTCATTGGAACATATTTGAACTTGTTCGGATTGGCACCATTTTCACGGTAACCATAATTTAAGTTAAAAAAAATTAGGTGTTCGCCATTGGTTGTTGCTCTTGGATTTAGATTAAAAAAATGTGTTGGTTCTTTGAATGTTTTCATGTGTCGTAGTAAATGTCGTAGTAAAAGTATGCTATTAAATGCTATTAAACAAGCCTATTTGAGGTGTTCTAAAATTGAATATATTTATAACCCTCTAATAATGAGTGCGTATAAAGTAAAATGAAATAATATGAGGCGTTTAGGTGTGCATCCAAGTGGGACCACGAAAAGCCCCTATTTTAGGGGCTTTTTTTGTTTATGCACCTACTTTTACACCTACTTATTGAAAATTAGAT
>CAIUKX010000608.1 GCA_903899795.1 uncultured Flavobacteriales bacterium | reverse complement strand
CTTCATCAATAATAAAACATTTTGCAATTGCTTTGCCATTTGGAATATCACTCATAACCATAGTTATATCACCAAAACTTAATGGAGAAAGATTTTGAGTTGAAAACTTTTTAACTCGACCATCTGTAGAAATAAACTTTGAATTTACAACAATGTATTTCCCATTTTCATCTATAGATTGCTCATGTCCTTTACCATTAGAAAAATCAGCAACATCTTTGAGTTTTTTTAACTGCCAATCCTTTGGAATATTTTTTAAAGTCAAACTCATATTCCCAACTCCTTTAAAAATCCAGCCAACTTCTCATCAATCTCCACTTCACGTTGTTCCAATTCAGATAACTTTTGGTGCACCGCTTTAATATTCACTTCCACTTCCGCTTCTGATGTATCAATGAAACGAGAGATGTTTAAGTTGTAATCGTTTTCAGCTAATTCAGCTACCTCTACAATTCTCATGTATTTTTCTACATCGGTTGCACCTTCATAAGCTTTTACAATTTTAGCAACGTGCTCTGGTAACAATTCGTTTTGATTTTTACCCTCTTTGAAATCACCGCTAGCATCAATAATAGTTACTTTACCTTTTTGTGCTTCAGTTTTGTTTTTATTGATTATCCAGATAGAAGCTGGTATTCCAGTATTGTAGAACAATGCACTTGGCAAACCAACAATACCCTCCACCAAATCAGCTTCTAATAAGCCTTGTCTGATTGTTCCTTCTGCTCCACTTCTAAATAATGTTCCATGAGGCAACACCACACCAGCTTTACCATCTTGCTTTAAAACCGCTATCATGTGTTGTAAGAAAGCTAAATCAGCATAACCTCTAGGTGGTATTCCGAATTGGAAACGTCCATAAGGGTCAGTAACTTGCTTGGCATAGTTAGGAGTCACTTTTTTCTCTTTACCGTCTTTATCCAACTTAACTTCAATGGAGTTTTCAGCTGGTGTCCACCATCCATCCATAGAAAATGGAGGGTTTGCTATTACTCTATCAAACAGTGTTAATTCGTTGTTGTCGTTTTTATGCTGTGGTGTCGTTAACGTATCCCCTTTACGGATATCAGCATCCATGAAGTTATGCAACAACATGTTCAGTTTACCAATAGCCCAAGTACCCAAGTTTTTCTCTTGTCCGAACAAAGAAACGTTTACATTGTTTCCAACTTTTCCATTGGGTTGTTGTGCAATGTAACGAGCTGATTCAATCAGCATACCACCAGAACCACATGTTGGGTCGTACACCTTTTGCTTTGGTTCTGGTTTAATCAATTGAACAATCAGCTGCACCACACCTCTTGGTGTATAGAATTCACCTCCTTTTTTACCAGCATCATCAGCAAACATCTTAATCAGATATTCATAGGCATCACCTAATAAATCATTTGATTCTAAATGAGCATTACGCAGTGAATGTTGGTTAAAGTGTCTTAAAAGTCGTTGAAGTAGTTCGTCTGAAAGTTTTTCTTTGTCACCAAATTTTGTTGCAGTCATTACACCTTCTAAAGATGTGTTTTCACGTTCAATACCAGCAAACGCTTTATCTAATGTAATACCAATATTCTCCGTTTCTTTCTTGATAGTTTCCCAACGAGATTCAACTGGCATCTGAAAATAAGTTTCATCTTCAGCATCTTCACGTGAAATTCCATCTCGGTTCATGATAGTTTCCACTTCTTCTTCAAATACATCGTTGGAACGTTTTAAAAACAGTAATCCGAAGATGTAGTTTTTAAAGTCGGAGGAATCAATGCTTCCACGTAATATATTCGCTGAATCCCATAACCATGATTCAAGTGTTGCTAAATCTAATTTCTTTTCTGACATACTTTATTCTGTAGTTCTTTAGGGGTTAAATTTAAGGAAAAGATTGGATTTTTTAATTTAAAATTGATGAGAATTATACTTGTTTAAAAGCAATGATTACTCCTAAAATCAAAAACAAAACGTTTACAATAAATCGAATATTATCTTCTTTTTGAAACCAATGTTCATTTTGCATCCAAAGAAATTTTTGATGCTGTTTCCATGTAAAACCAATATGAAAACCATGATGATTATCATTTTTACCAAAGGTATCTAACCAATAAATTATATCATTTTTATGTTCTAAACAATAAACTCTAGAGTAGAAATAATTTTCTCTTGATCTTAATGGATGTGATGTTTCTTGATATATATATCGTCCTTTTTTAATTTCAACAAAAACTAATTTGTTTCTTGATTCCATTTGTTCTAAAACTCCTGAATTTGGTTCTTTCGATTTTAAACATTTTATTTTCATAGTTCTTTTAAATTGTTATATCTATTATAACGAATAATGTATCAATCTGTATTTATTACTGAAAATTTAAGTTAATAATTAGTTGAAAACAAGAACATTAATAAAGTAAATGAATAATATAAATTTCTCAATTTCTTGAATTACGATGGTTTATTAGTAATCAATTTAATGTAATGATAAAAACCTCGAGAAATTGCTTTTTCAATCGGTTATAGAACTAGGAGATCTGAAAAATTTATATCTAATTTTCAATAAG